>JAISUO010000029.1 GCA_031272035.1 Synergistaceae bacterium | reverse complement strand
CATCCCCAACAACGTGAAGGAATACGCCCTGAAAAAGGGGTTCTTCGTCATCAAACAGTCGGGAGACACCATGAAAATCGACGTCCCGAAGGACTTCAAGCCCCGCGCCTGGTGAACGCTGAGGCCCGTTGAGACCTTCATAAAGGAGGAGAGCGCGCCATGAGCGAAACGACAACTCACGAGCCCCAAATGGGACTGACGTTCGAAAAAGTTTGGGCGATGTTTCAGGAAACGGACCGCAAGATGCAGGAAACAGATCGCAGAATACGGGAAGCGGACGAGAAATTTGAGAAAGAAAGGCGAAAGACTGAACAGGTTATACGAGATACGAACAAACAGCTCGGAAAACTGGGCAGGAAGTTCGGCAGTGTGGTGGAGCACATGGTTGTGCCCAACCTCGTCGAAAAATTCAACTCCCTGGGTTTTACATTCACCAAATGCAGCTCCAACGTCTTTATCGAGGACAGGGTGAAAAAACTCGCCGCGGAAGTGGATATTCTGCTGGAAAACGGAAACTCCGCCGTGGCGGTGGAGGTCAAGTCTCAGCCGAAGAATGACGACGTCGACGGGCATGAAGAGCGCATGGCCACCTTGCGCCTCTACGCGGATGCGCGACAGGACGCGAGGAAATTTTACGGGGCCGTTGCCGGGGCGATCATCCCCAACAACGTGAAGGAATACGCCCTGAAAAAGGGGTTCTTCGTTATCAAACAGTCGGGAGACACCATGAAAATCGACGTCCCGAAGGACTTCCAACCCCGCGCCTGGTGAACGCGCGTCGTAAAAACAGGAGGAGACGGGCATGGAATTTCCGGAGTTGCAAAAAGGATCTTTCGGAGGACAGCCGATCGACGCGGAACCCGTGACAGGCGGGGAAATGAAGGCCCTTGACCGACACGCCATCGAGGTGATGGGGATGTCCTCTCTGGTGCTGATGGAACGGGCGGCTCTGGCGGCTGTGGAGGCGCTTTTCGAACAGGAGTTCGACCTGCGCCGTGTTCTCTGCGTGTGCGGCGCTGGCAACAACGGCGGCGACGGGTTCGCGGCGGCCCGACTGCTCCGGCTTCGGAGCGTACCTGTGCGGGCGCTGTTTGTCGGCTCCATCGAAAAAATGACCGAAGACACGGCCCGGCAGCGGACCATCGCAGAAAATTACGGGGTAGAAATCGCGGACAACGACCTGACGCTTTTCACGCAGGGGGCGGCATACACCACCATCGTCGACGCCCTTTTCGGCATCGGCGGGGATCGGCCTCTGACGGGAATTTATCTGGACGCGGTGCAGCAAATCAACCGCTCCCGCTCCGAGGGATTGACAAAAATTTTATCCCTGGACATCCCCTCCGGCGTCTCCGCCGACACCGGAGCTATTCTCGGCGAGGCCGTCCGGGCGGATGTCACCGTGACCTTCGCCTTCAATAAAATCGGTCTGACCGTCGAACCCGGCAAAACCTGCGCCGGAAAAACAGTCGTTCGGGACATCGGCATTTATCGGCGCTGATCGGCGAAATTGGACGACGTTCACCTGCGGACGGGGCGCTCCCCCCTGCCGGGCAAATTCGTGAAAAAGAAAATACGAAGGAAAAACGGGGTCTCAGAAAAATTCGAGGCCCCGTCGACGTTTAGAGCCGTTGGCCCTTTTCTGTATAAATTTTTGTGCGTCACTTACCAGTGTTAAGCGTCTTTTTCAGTACACGATTGCGCAATCCGCCATAAATCTTCTGTGCGCTTACTGGTTCGATTTATCCTGGGGCGCCCAGTACTCCACAAAGGCGAGGTCGCCCTTCTTTCCCGTCAGGATGGCGGCGGGCTTGTTCAGCGGATTGTGGGTCTCCGGGTCCACCGTCCATTTGAAATGGATCACCTGCAAATCCTTCGTGGTCTCCATGGCCTTCGCGATGGCGGGGCCTTCAGCCTTGCCCGCGACGGCGATGGCGTTTCCGATGAACGTCATGATGTCGTAGGCGGAAACCAGATTTGTGGGTTCCGTGGCTTTCTTTCCAAACTCCTTTTCGTAAACCGCGTTCAGTTCCACAACCTTGGGATCGGTGAAGCTCATGGCCTGGATCCAGAAACTTCCCTCCATGGCATCGTTGCCCGCGATTTCGAAGATGTTCGGGCTCACGCCGTCGCCGCCCATAAACTGCGGTTTCCAGCCCGTCTCCACCGCCTGCTTGATCACGAGTCCCATTTCCTTGTAGAGCATGGTCAGAGCGATGGCGTCAGCGCCCCAGCTCTTCGCCTCGGTGATCTGAGCGCGGAAGTCCACGTCACCTTCACGGAAGGAGAGAATTTTGTAGTCCACCTTCAGTTCTTCCGCGCGCCGCCGGAGAAAGTCCGTCAGCCCCTCGGAGTAGGCGCTGCCCACGTCGCTGAAGATCGCGATTTTTTTGGCTCCGCACTTCTCGATGAGGTAGTCCGCGATGACCTTGCCCTGATAGGGATCCGTGTAGGCGATACGGAACATGTAGGGACGAACCTTCTTCGTGTCCGGATCTACCGTCACCGCCGGATTGGTGGCCGCGCTGGCCACGACCGGAACTTTCCCCCCGTCCGCCACGGAGGCGATGGCGAGCTGAATACTGCTATAGTTGCTTCCGCCGACGGCGACGACCTTATCCTCGTAGATCATGCGACGGACGGCATTGACCGCGTCTTCCGCCTTGCCTCGCGTGTCGTAGCACACAAGCTCCACCGGTCTGCCCAGAAGGCCGCCCTTCTCGTTGATCTGCTTCACCCAGAGCCGCGCTCCGCCCTCTTCCGCCTGCCCCCAGACGGAACCGTCGCCAGTCAGAGCCGCGAGGTATCCGATTTTGATCGGCGCCTCAGCGCCCAGGGCTGCCCCCGACAGACACAACAAAACCGCGACCGCCAAAAGTCCAGCGATCTTCCTCATAGAGTATCTCCTCCCCTTTTTTGCATGCCGTTTTAGACATAAAAGAATTTCGTGTCATTTTACATCGATTACCTGGTTTTGCATATAATATTTCATCTCTCAAATCTGCAGGGGAAAAAAGTTCAGATATTCATCTCGCCAATATTAAAAGCCCTCCCTCATGTACCGGGAAGGCTTTTGCATTTATTGACTTTTAGAGTCGTTGGCTCTTTTCTGTATACATTTGTGTTCGTCACTTACCGGTATTAAACGTCTCTTTTCAGTACACGATTACGCAATCCGCTATAACCTGCGCCGGGATTACGCGATGGTGATTTCTCCGTCGAGATAGACGTCCTGAACGGCATTGATGATCTGAACACCCTCTTTCATGGGACGCTGAAACGCCTTGCGTCCGAGAATCAGTCCCATTCCCCCGGCGCGTTTGTTGATCACGGCGGTTCGGACGGCCTCCGCCAGGTCGGTTTCGCCGCCCGACGCGCCGCCTGAGTTGATCAGGCCCGCCCGACCGGCGTAGCAGTTCAGAACCTGATAGCGTGTCAGATCGATGGGATTGTCGGAACTCAGTTTCGAGTAGACCTCCGCCGAGGTCTTTCCGAAGTTCAGGGCTTTGTATCCCCCGTTGTTTTCCGGCAGTTTCTGCTTGATGATGTCCGCTTCGATGGTGACCCCCAGGTGGTTGGCCTGTCCCGTCAAATCCGCGGACACGTGATAGTCCTTTTCCTTCGTTTTGAAGGCGGAGTTGCGCAGGTAGCACCAGAGAATTGTCGCCATGCCCAGCTCGTGAGCGCGGTGAAACGCCTGGGAAATTTCCTGAATCTGACGAGTGGACTCGTCGCTTCCAAAGTAGATGGTGGCGCCTACGGCCACGGCCCCCATGTTCCAGGCCTGCTCCACCGAGGCAAAAAGAACCTGATCGTGCTTTTCGGGATAAGAAAGCAGCTCATTATGGTTTATTTTCAGAATAAATGGGATTTTATGCGCATATTTGCGAGCCACCATTCCGAGGACTCCCAGCGTGCTGGCGACGCCGTTGCATCCGGCTTCGAGGGCGAGCTTAACGATATTTTCAGGATCGAAATAAATGGGGCTGGGGCCAAAAGACGCCCCGGCGGAGTGCTCTATGCCCTGGTCCACGGGCAAAATGGAAATATAACCGGTTCCCTTCAGCCGCCCGTGATTGAACAGGTTTTGCAGTGACCGCAGAACGGGAACAGGGCGATCGGAGGCCGCCCACACCCGGTCGACAAAGTCAGGACCCGGCAGAGAGAGCATCTCCGCGCTCACCCGGCATTTGTACTCCAGAAGGTCCTTCGCATCCTTCCCCAGGAGTTTTACAATTTTATCTGTTTCTTTGGACATATCCTCAGTCCCCCCTTATGAATTGTGCCCTGCGACGTTACGGCTAACATAGCATAAAGCACTCCTCCAGTCTACGTAAAAACACGTCGATCCGACTTTCACCCAACTTCCACGCCCGTACAGGGGATTTTCAGCTGTAGAGCAGTCTGCCTTCGGCAATGGCCAGCAGTCCCGCGCCGATGAAAGAGGATCCCACGAGCCATGTGACGACGGCGACCCCCGCCAGGGGAGACGCAATCATCATCATCCCGCAGAACACCAGAGCGACCGCGCTGAGAAGCATCATCCACCACCTGCTCAGTCCGGCCCTTCGGACCTGAAAGGCGCTGAAAAAACGCAGGAAGGCCATCAGCAGAATCCAGCAGCCCAGAGCGACGGGGATCATGAAGGCGGTCAATCCCGGTCGAATCAGCATGAGCAGGCCCAGTAAAATGTCCAGTACGCTCTGAGGGAGAAGCCATAGGGGGCGGAGGGGGCTGCCCTTCATGCTGAACCAGGGGATGAGGTGATTCACTCCGGTGATGAGAAAGCCGGCGCCGACGAAAAACGCCAGAGAAAAAAGCGTCTCCAGGGAGTGAAAAAACGACAGGATTCCCAGTACGATTAAAATTGCTCCTGTGGTACAGAGAGTCCAGCGCATTGTTTTCATGTAATCGATCATCGTTCTCGCTCCTTTTGTCGGCATGCCGGAAAATACTTTCACCCCGTAATCAGAGATTGGGCCGCTGTATGTAGTTGGGGTCTCTCTGACGGATGGGCAGCCACTCCAGCACCTTTTTGATGTTCCGGTCCCAGTAGTTCCAGACGTGGTCCCCCGGCTCGTCGTAGAAGGTCACGTCCAGGATGTCCTTCGCGGCCTGGAAAAACTCCACGTTGGTGGAGTGGAGACGATCCTCCGTGCCGCAGGAGACGTAGAGCTTCGGCATGGTTTTCCCGCTTTTCGCCCCGTTTTTCGCCAGCTCGAAAAGGTCGTATTCGCCGCCCCGGGGGTCTTTGTTGTTGAAGTTGATCAGAACTTCTTCTTTGGTGACGACTCCCGCCGAGAGATCGTACATGATCCCGATGTCCAGAGCGCCCGACAGGCTTGCGGCGCAGGCGTAGCGCTCCGGATACGTGAGAGCGGCCTTGAAGGCCCCGTACCCTCCCATGGAAAACCCAGCGATGAAGGTATCTTCCCGCTTTGTGGAAATGTGAAACATCTTCGACAGGATCTGCGGCAGCTCCTCCGTGAGGTAATCGCTGTAGCGATAGCCGTTGGCCTGATTGATGTACTGGCCCCGCTGAGTGGTGGGCATGATCACCACCAGCCCCATGTCCATAACGTCCTGCTCGATGGAGGAAAGGCGGACCCAGGCGGTCTGGTCCCGGGTGATTCCGTGGAGCAGATACAGAACCTGATAGGGCGGCTCAATGACGTTCCGGAGGGACGGGGGCGTGCGGGTGCAGTTCTGGGGATAGACCACCTCGATACCGCAGTCGATTTTCAAAACGTCCGAATAAAACGACACGTGCATACTGGCCATACACTCACTCTCCCTGATCTTCAATCTGAATCCTCAATCTGAATCTTCAGGCACAAGTATACCGCGAAATCCGTCTCCGGTAGTTTTAAGGATGAAAGGGGAACAAAAAAGGTTATAATAATAAAGAACAATAAAAAATATTCGAAATTTATTCGGACAAAAACCTCTGCAACGGGGTGCAAAGGGTTTTTATATTACGCGAGGGGGTAATGGCAATGAAGAAATTTGTATGCAGCGTGTGTGGTTATGTCTATGAGGGGAACGAGCCGCCTGCGAGCTGTCCGCAGTGCAAGGCGCCGGCTTCGAAGTTCGAGGAGCAGAAGACGGAGGGACTGACCTGGGCGGACGAGCACCGTATCGGCGTGGCGAAGGACGTGGATCCCGAGGTCATCGAGGGGCTGCGGGCCAACTTCACCGGCGAGTGCACGGAGGTGGGCATGTACCTGGCCATGAGCCGGCAGGCCGACAGGGAGGGCTATCCGGAGGTGGCGGAGGCCTACAAGCGCATAGCCTTTGAAGAGGCCGAACACGCCGCGAAGTTTGCGGAGCTCCTGGGGGAGGTCGTCTACAGCGACACGAAGAAGAACCTCACCCTTCGCGTGGAGGCCGAGAACGGCGCCACCGCCGGGAAGAAAAAGCTGGCCACCAAAGCCAAGGAGCTGGGTTACGACGCCATCCACGACACCGTCCACGAGATGTGCAAGGACGAGGCGCGCCACGGCTGCGCCTTCCAGGGGCTGCTCAAGCGTTATTTCGCCTGAGAAATCCGCTGGCGACAGACAGCAGCAAACGGTCGAAGCCGCAGAAACTGATCCCGTTTCTGCGGCTTTTTTGTCGTTCTGCAGGACTTTACGCAGGACTTTGCGCCCGTGAATCGCTTTACCGCGTTTTCTCCCAAAACAGAATTTTCGGCTTCCAACCTTTGCCTGCCCGATGTAAAATATTTAATCTATCTAACCTTGCGGATTTTTCGCAGTTTAGTTATTCTATTGTCAGGCGCTTGATTCTTTGTATTTCGGGGGAAGTCGGAGGAAGAAAGAATGTTGAATTTTCGTTCTGCAAGTGTTCGCATTGCCGAAAGTTCTCGAGCCGTGGAAGAGTGCTTCGAAATACTTTACGGAAACTGCGCGCCGGATGAGACGGCCCTGTGGATCGTCAACGCCGGGATCGGGCACAGGCTGAACAAAATCGCCGATGCCATTCACTCCCGCGTGCCGGCGGCCTCTGTACTGGGAAGTTCCTGCGGCGGCGTCATCGGACGGGAGGGAGTCGGGGAATCCGTGACTCACATGGGGGTCATGGTGGTGGACGGGCCGACAGAAGAGATGGCCTGGGCGGCGGCAGACGATTTTCACGCCGAGGGGGCCTTCGAAAAGGGCCTGGACCTGGCGGAAAAGCTGAAGGAGAAACTCCCCGCGCCGAAGGTGATCTATCTGCTGACTCCCGGCCTCGACTCCTGCAACGACGAACTTCTGAAGGCCTTCGACGAGGTGTTCGGGAACACCCTGATTTTCGGAGGCGCTTCCTCTGACAACGACAAGGCTCTGGCCACGTCCCAGTACATCGGCGACAGGGCCAGCCCCTGCGGAATCTGGGCGGCGGGCTTCGCGGACCCGTCTCTGAAGGCGGCTGCCCGGGCCACTCATGGATTCACCGCCTACGGTGATCCGATGGTGGCCACGAAGGTCCGTGACAACAAAATCCTCGAGTTCGACGGACTTCCCGCCTGGTCCGCCTACACCCGATACCTGGGAAATATCGCCGCCAGAAACATGAAAACCGTTTCAATCATGGGCGGTCTGGCCGCGAAGCTGCCCCCGGAACTGGCGAAAGCCTCCGGAAACAGCTGCATTCTGCGGGCGGGAATGCCGGTGGATGAAAAGGGAGCCATTCGTCTGGCCGTTTCCGCAAAAGAGGGAGAGTCCTGGTATATGACGGCCCGGGACGAGGATTTGATTTTTTCGGAGCTGCAAAAAACCCTGGCGCTTCTCCGGGAGGACATGGCCAAAAACTCTTCCGGAGACGAAATCCACCCGGTGGCGGTCTTTCAGGCGGACTGCATGCTGCGGGGCAGAACCCTTTTCAATCGGGTGATGAAGGACGAAATCATCGAGACGGTGCAGCACGCGTTTCTGAACGACGGCGAAATCCCCCCCTGGCTGGGTATATACGGTTTCGGAGAATTTTGTCCCCTGGGGGACAGAAACTTTTTCCACACCTATACCACGGCTCTGCTCATTCTTTACAGGTAAAGCGCGGAAGGTGAAACGATGACTGGTGTTCCCGATCAGGAATTACTGGAACTCAAAAAACTCGTAAAAGAGCTGAATCGTCAGACTGTACGCAATGAAGTTGAAAAACAAAATATGCGTATTATACGACACAGGCTGGATCTCCAGATAGAGATTTTCAGCCAGATTCATCGTTTCACCCAACGGGCCTTTTTCGCCTCATCGCTGGAGGAACTCATGGACATTCAGGCGGAGGGCGTGGTGGACATTTTTCAGCTGGAGATGGGAGCCACGATGCGTCTGGACATCGGAGGGGACCGGCTGACCCTGTTTGGACGATGCAACTTCGAGTGTGAAGATTCCGAGTTTCCGGTTTCAAAGGATTGGCTGGCCCGGCCGGAGCTTCTGGATTTCAGGCGGCAGCAGTCCGTCGTGGAATCCCCTCCCGGCAGGTATTCTCCCTTCGAGAAGCTGAACCTGGCCCACCTCATCTACCTGCCGATTTTTGGAAACCAGCGCAACATGGAAGGGGTCATTCTGGGAGGAATCTCCAAAGAGGGCGCCGAAATTTACGATTTCTCGCCGGAGGCCATCTCTTTGCTTTTCATGGTCTATTGTCAGAATATGAACGGAATTTACAACAATCGGGTGGCTCTGGACCAGGCGAAGGCGGCGGGGGAGGCGAAATCCAGGTTCCTCTCCAACCTGAGCCACGAAATTCGAACCCCCATGAACGCCATCATCGGCATGACGCAGATCGCGGGCCGCAGCGACGAACCGGAGGAAATGAAAAAATGCATCGGGCAGATCAGCCTGGCCTCGCGACACCTGCTGGGTCTCGTGAACGACGTCCTCGACATGTCGAAAATCGGAGAGGGCAAGCTGGTTCTGGAAAATACGCCCTTCTCCCCGGAGGAAGTTCTGAAGAACGTTTTCGACAGTCTGCTGCCCAACGCGGAGGGCAAGGGAGTGGCTCTGATCCTTGACGCGCCGGATATTCACGATCTGACCCTGACGGGGGATTCTCTGCGTCTGTCTCAGGTTTTGATCAACTTCATTTCCAACGCGATCAAATTTACGCCGGAGGGAGGCAGGGTGACGCTGGAGGCTCGAGTGGCCACTCAGGACAGAGACAAGGCGCTTCTCAGGTTTGCCGTGACGGACACGGGAATCGGCATGTCGGAAGAGGTTTTGTCGCGAATTTTCACCCCTTTCGAACAGGCGGACAACAGCACCTCCAGAAAGTACGGCGGGACGGGACTGGGTCTGACCATCAGCAAAAACATCGTGGAGCTCATGGGAAGCGGCATTCACGTGGAAAGCCGGGAAAACGAGGGATCCCGATTCTCCTTTCAGGTTTGGTTCGACCTCTGCCACGAGAAGAAAGCGGAGGCGGCGGATGACAGTCCGGCAATCAGGGATTTTACAAGCCGGAATATTCTGATCGCGGACGACGTGGACATCAACAGAGAGATCATCGTGACCTTCCTGACGGACACCGGAGCGGAGATGGAGTGCGTGTCCAACGGGCGGGAGGCGGTGGACCGGTTTGCGGCGTCGGAAGAAGGCCATTTCGACCTGATCCTGATGGACGTGCAAATGCCCGTTATGGATGGCTGCGAGGCCACCCGCGAAATCCGAAAACTGCCCCGCGCGGACGCCGCCTCCGTCCTGATCTACGCCATGACGGCCAACGCCTTCCGGGAGGACATGCAGATGGTGGTGGAGGCGGGAATGAACGGACACATCAGCAAGCCCGTGGAATATGACATCGTTATGGACGTCATCGACAAGGCCCTGAAGGAACGATAAAGCGATAAACCCCAATACCCCGACGCCGCAGACGGAAAGCCGGCAGATGAAAAAATGGAAATAAATGGAAATAAATGCAGAATAAATCAGCTGGAATAAGATTTTACCAGCCATGTACAATTTTAATTGAGTAACAAAAACGCACTACAATGCGTTAAATAGATTGATCATTCTAAAAGAACATTTAAAGTGGTATAATGCAAATTATATAATGGCAGGCGGGAATTTAAGCGCTTCGAATCCTCGCATTGTGTAAAATTCCGCCATGGATTCAGCAGTATGAATTGTTAAAGGAGGAAACAGGATGAGTAACAACTGGACGCAAAGTTTCAGCACAGCCGCCCGCAAAACGAGACCTTCGCCGGTAAGAGAGCTTCTCAAGGTCATCAACAGGCCGGGGATGATTTCCTTTGCCGGAGGTATGCCCGCGCCTGAGGTATTCCCCGTGGAGCAGTTCGCAGAGAGCGCCGATCTGCTCAGAACCAACGGGCCGCTGCTGCTGCAGTACGGCACCACCGAGGGCTACAACCCTCTGCGGGAGTTTCTGGCGAAGTGGACCGCTCCCCGCATGGGCCGGGAAGTGGGGCTCGACGAGATGCTGCTGACCACCGGTTCTCAGCAGGCGCTGGATCTGTTCGCCTGGTCCATGATCGACCCCGGCGACGTGGTCATTACGGAAGATCCCACCTACATGGCCGCGATCAACACCTTCGCCAACCACAGCGCGGAGTTCGCCTCCGTGCGCATGGACAGCGAGGGCATGGTGGTGGAGGAGCTGCCCGCCCTCATTGAGAAACTGCGCAAAGAGGGCAAAAAGGTAAAATTCATCTACACCATCGTCAACTTCCAGAACCCCGGCGGCGCGACCATGACCGTACCCCGCCGGAAGGAGCTGGCGGCCATCGCGGAGCGTTACGGCCTGACCATCTTCGAGGACGATCCCTACGGATACGTGCGTTTTGACGGGGAGCACCTGCCCTCCATCTTCTCCTTCGACAAGGCGGGAAACACCATTTACGCGGGGTCCTTCTCCAAGATCCTTTCCCCCGGCGTGCGCATCGGATGGGTCTCCGGCGCGAAGGAGATCATCCGCCAGATGACCGTTTTCAAGCAGACCACCGACCTCTGTTCAAGCCCACTCACTCAGGTTCTCACCTACGAATACTGCAAAAAAGGCTATCTGGATTCTCATCTGCCCTCGATTGTCAACAACTACCGCATCAAACGCGACGCCATGGAAAAGAGTTTCGAAAAACACCTTGCCCCCCTGGGAATCACCTGGGTTAAGCCGGAGGGCGGGTTCTTCTTCTGGCTCAACACAGGAGCCATCGACAGCAACGACCTGGCGAAGCGCGCTCTGGACAAAAAGGTGGCCATCCTTCCCGGAGAGCCCTTCTGCATCGATCCGGCGGCGGGGATTCACGCGGCGAGAATCAACTACACCTACAGCCAGCCCTCCGTCATCGAGGAAGGCGTCTCCCGCCTGGCTCAGGCCATCAACGAAATGAAAATTCCCGCAAAATAAGGCGACTCAGAGAGTTCTCACTCCTCCAGCCATTCTTCACGGCCGTTGGAGTGGACGTGGATGGCGCGGGAGAAAGGCCGTTTTTCCCCCATATTTTTTTCTTCCCCCACGATGTAAGGAAGAAGCGCGACGTAGAAGGGATGAATCCCCGGAAGCGTCGTGCTTTTTGACACCTCCACCCAGGAGAGCTCCCCCTCGTCCGAGGCCCGAAGCTCCCCCTCGAAATCCCGGCAGACGAAGTAATGAGAAACGTACTCCATGGGGTTCTCGTCCTTCCAGACGTGCAGAATGCCGGCGAACTCCATCTTTTTCAGACTGTAACCCGTTTCTTCCATCATTTCCCGGGCGCAGGCCGCCTTCAGGCTTTCTCCCCTCCGCTTGCGGCCGCCGGGAATGGTGATTTCCCCCTTATAGGGGTTGTTGGCCCGTTTAATCAGCAGAATTTTGTCGTCTTTCAGCAAAAAACAGAATACGATCAGGGCGGTGTAGTCGTAGCCCTCCCAGGGTTCGGCGCTCATGCCATCTCCTCACTTTCGCTTGTTTCGTCCGTGCTGTTCCGCCGGCCACCGGTCTTCGCCGGAAAGGGAGCACAGGGCGTTGACCACGCTGCTGAAAAGGCCGGGTATTTCCTTTCGCATCTCGTTCAGCATGACTTTCATCCGGTGGCGTTCCGTTTTTCCCGCCCAGGGGCAGGTGGTCTCCAGAATGGGCAGCCGCAGCCGGCGGGCTTCCTCGACGATGGCGCTCTCCCGCACGTAGATCAGAGGGCGGATCACCGTTATCCCCATGCGGGTCTGGTACAGCTTCGGCTGAAAACTGCGGGCCCGTCCCGCGCGGAAGAGGTTCATGAAAAACGTCTCCACCGCGTCGTCCAGATTGTGGCCCAGGGCCAGCCTGTTAAAACCCTCCTCCCTGGCTTTGGAGTTCAGGATGCCCCGCCTCATGTTGGCGCAGAAACTGCAGGGAGAACGCTCCTTCCGGCTTTCGATGATCTCGGTGATGGGATGACTCAGCACGATGTAAGGAACCTCCCGGACGGCGCAGTAGTCCCGCAGGTGCGACACATCCATGCCGGTCAGGGCCACCGTGCACGCGGCCAGGTCGAAGCGGACGGGACTGCGGCGGCGAAGCTCCGACAGCGCGTGGAGCAGCACAAGGCTGTCCTTTCCGCCGGACAGGCCCACAAGAACCCGGTCGCCCTCCGAAATCATCGAAAAATCCCCCGTCGCCCGACCGGCCCCGCGCCTTATGGAGTGGGACAGAGGTTCATTCCAGTTCTGTAAATTCATTATGTTCAATATCTCCCTGCTCTGCTGATTCTGTCGTTTTTTCAAGTCTCTCGTTTTTTAAAAACTGTTCACAAGTATACGTCCTCTTTGCCAAATCGTCTCGAAAATTCTATAATCACCCCAAAACGACTGCGGACCGGAAGTTTAGCGCAGTTCGTTGGAAAAGGATCGCTGTAAAAGGAGTGAAAAAAATGCCGAAAGCCGTTTTATTTTTAATCGACAATTTCGAGGAAACGGAGGCGCTGACCACGGTGGACATTCTCCGCCGGGGGGCGGTGGAGGTGAAAACGGTTTCTCTCACCGGCCGGGAAAAGGTCATGGGCAAGCACGCAATCCCCGTTCAGGCGGACGCCCTGTTCGAGGACCTTCAGGAAACGCTTCCGGCGGACGCGGATATGCTGGTGATTCCCGGGGGGACCACCGATTACGCGGAACACGAGGGGCTTTTGGACCTTGTCCGGAGGGCTCACCAGGCGGGGAAGAAGCTGGCGGCGATCTGCGCGGCTCCCTCCGTTTTCGGCAGAGCGGGGATTATGGAGGGCCGCCGGGCCGTGTGTTATCCTGGAATAGAGCCCTGGCTGCCGGGGGCGAGGTTCACGGAAAACATCGTGGAGACGGACGAAAACATCACCACCTCCAAAGGCCCGGCCACAGCGCCGTTTTTCGCGCTTCGGCTTTTGGAAATCCTTCAGGGTGAAGAGACGGCGAAAAAAGTCGCCGAAGCCTTCCTGATCCCCCTGCTTACCCGCGCCGCCGCACCCTGAGAAGCGCCTTGAGGGATTGCCCTCTGGTATCAGCTCACTCGAATGAAGCTGACGTTGTCCCGGCACCCGGCGGCGAGCAGGCGCTGAAAAAGCCGATCTTCCACGCCGGGGTCGGGATCGTTCAGGCGATAGGTCAGCTCCTCCAGAGAGAGCGTCTCCCAGACCCCGTCCGAGCAAAGGAAAAAATCGTCGCCCTCCGTGCGGGAAACGGCTTTCAGCGTGAGTTCAAAGGCCTCGTCCGCGAGGGTGACGGCGGAGGTAACCACATTTTTGCGGGGGTGGAGGCGCATTTCCTCTTCCGTAATTTCCCCCTGGTCCACAAGAACCTGCACCACGGAATGGTCGTGGGTGAGCTTTTCCGCTTCTCCTCTCGAAAATCGGTAGACCCGGCAGTCGCCGCAGTTAAAGGCCAGAGCGCTGCGCCCCCGGAGCAGCAGGCCGGCCAGGGTGGCTCCCATGTCGCGCAGGTCCGGGGAGCGAAGGAATTCCGAGTGCATTTCCTCCCGGGCCTCGTTCAGAATCTCCAGCAACAGACGCCGGTCCGTTTCCAGGTCGAGAAGGGGGCCAAACCGCTTTTCACCTTCGGCGAGATGCCGCACCAGAATTTCCGCGGCCCTGCCGCCCCCGAAGTGGCCTCCCAGACCGTCCACCACGGAAAGAAGCCGGGGAGTTTGCAGGAAGGACTCCACCTCCCGGGTTTCGGGGGCGGCCATGTCCCCTGTCCTCAGCTCCTCCGAGATTTGCAGAGCGTCCTGATTTTCAGCGCGAAAACTTCCACGATGAGTCATAAACGTGATTTTCACAGGATCACCTTCGGATCGTCGTCGCCCGTCGCCGCCACTTTCATCTCGCAGGACAGCGAAAGCAGCACCGTGTCTCCGGCGGAGAGCGGAAAAAGCGTCTCCCGTTCCAGCCGCCGTCCGTTCACCCAGGTTCCGTTGGTGGACCCGAGGTCCTCGATCATCCAGGCGCCCTCTCTGCGAAGGACTCTGGCGTGACGCCGGGAAACGGTCCCTATGTGAGACAGGGCTTCGCAGCCCGCCAGGCCGCGGCCAATCTCGCCTCCCTCCGCCACGGAAACCGAGCGCCCGTCTGAATGAAGAAATGTGAGCACGGCCCGCCTTTTTGCTTTTTCGTCCCCAGGAACTCCCCCCTCTTCGACATTGTCTTCGACTCCGGCTTTTTGGGGGGTGACGGAAGCCAGATTCGTCATGCAGACGCGACAAATAACCTCGGAGACGGGATTTTCCTCTCCGCAGGCAGGGCAGCGTTTTATCAGGTCCATGCTCTCCTGTCCTCCATGTCGATGATCTTTCAGACAAACACTCCGACCGCTCGGCAGCCGGAAGGTGTTCAGCGCCGCCGACTTTAAACGGTTTTTCCTTAAATATTGTACGATACTTTACGTAAACACAAAACATGCAAAAAAATGTCCGGCGTGTAAAAACTGCGTAAAAATCGAAGCATCAAAACAGTGAGGTGAAAATATAAGATTGGGATTGAGACTGAGATTCAAAATTCGAGGGTAAAAACCGCGAAAAACGGGGATTGAATAAAGCGTCAAAAAATCATACAATTCAGGGGATCGATTAGAATAGATCTGAAATAGATTCGAAAATCAGGTAGGCCCAGGTCAGGGGGATCGCCATGACAACAAATCATAAATTTCCGGAGAGAAACGTGCCCGGCAGTCGGTGGTGGAAGGTGGACTTTCACACCCACACGCCGGCATCGGACTCTTACGGTCGGGGGGACAAATCGGTTCCGCTTTCCACCACGGCGGAGATTTGGCTGCAAAAGGCCATGCAGGCCGATCTGGACTGCGTCGTAGTCACCGACCACAACTCCGGGGACTGGATCGATATTCTCAACACGCAATACAGGGAGTTGCTGGAAGATCCGGACAGGCCGAACTGGTTTCGGGAACTGACGCTCTTTCCGGGCGTGGAGGTTTCCGTCCTGGACGGCGATATGCGTCTGCCCCTGCTGGCGGTGTTCGACATCGCCTCCGGACGGGAGGCCATCGTCTCCTTCCTGGGCCGCTGCGAAATTTTCTCCCGGCACGGCGATCCCACCAACGTCATCGTGGCCCGCAGTTTTACCGAGGTCGTGGGAATCATTCGAAAAATGGGAGGAATTGCGATTCCCGCCCGACTGGACGACAATCTGAAACTTCTGGAGAAACTAAACAAAGACTCCGGAACGCCCAAAAAATTTGACGGCGTCTGGGCTCTCAGGCTGAGCAACCCCAGAGCCATGGAAAAAATCGACGGACCTTTCCGAAAAGTCCTCCATCGAACCGCCAAGGTCATGGGGTCGGATTCCTACAAACCGGAGGAGCTGGGTCGTCTGTTCACCTGGGTCAAGATGAGCCGCCCCACCCTCGACCAGCTGGAGACGGCCATTCGAGATTATGCCCTGTGCATCCGCAATCAGGCGGATTCTCCGGCCCGGGAGCCGGACATTTTCCTGAACCACCTGACCATCACGGCCATGAGCCACTGCGGGCGCATCAAGGACCGCCCTTTCGAACTTCAGTTCCATCCCCATTTCAACGCCATCATCGGCGGACGGGGGTCGGGAAAATCCACGGCTCTGGAGTCCATTCGGATCGCCACGCGCCGGGGCCACGAGCTGGACAACACCGCTCTGAAACCGGACTTCGAACGGTTCCTGCACCTTGCCAGGGAGAAGGGCGTCATGCTGGCGGACACCCAGATTCAGCTGGAACTCAGCCGTCGGGGAAAGGACTATCGCCTCTCCTGGCGTTACGACGACACGGGGCCGGTTCTGGAGGAATGGGTGGAGGGCGACGGGCAGACGCCGGGGTGGCTGGAGTGCGATCCGGGAAACCTGCAGGAGCGTTTCCCCCTTTCGATTTACAGTCAGAAGCAGATCAACGAGCTGGCCGCCAATCCCAGAGGGCTCCTGGACATTATCGACCGAACGTCGGACGTGGCCCACTCGGAGTGGCTTTCCCGGTGGGAGAAGTCCAAGAGCCGCTATCTCCAGCTTCACGAGAGGCTTCGAGAAATCCGGATGGAGCTGAACAGCGAGCCTGAACTGCGCATTCAGCTGGCCGACGTGGAAAATGACCTGAAGACTTACGAAGAAAAGGGCTATAAGGATACCCTTTCGCTTTATCAGGCCCGCAAGGGACAGAAGGGCCTTCTGGGAATACCGCCGGACTGGGACCGCCTGATTCTGGATATTTTCACCGTGGAAGAACGGACCAGAGACAATCCCTTCCCCGCCGAATCCTTCGAGGAGGGCGACTCCACCATGGACGAACTGCGGGGGCTCTATGACGACATGACGGGCAGGCTGAACGAGGTTCGGGCCTCCCTGCGAACGGCGGCGAAAACTCTGGACTCGCTCCGGGAGAACTGGCAGAGCAGGCTGGACGCCACGGCCTGGCACAAATCCCTCGAAGAAAGCGAAAGTCAGTACGCGGCGCTGTTGGAGCAGAATTCGGACGACCCGCAGCTTCTTTCGATTTCCTCCTACGGCCAGTGGGTCGAGCGGAGAAATCAGCTGAAACGCCAGCTCCAGCAGATGAGCAGCCAGCGCAAAGACGCGGTGGAGGTGGTGAAGCAGATTCGCGCGACCTGGAAAAACCTGCGCAGCCTTCGTCGGGAGCTTTGGGAAAAGCGCGTGGCCTTCATTCAGAAGGTCATCGGCAAAAGCCCCTACGTGCGCATGGAGCTGGTCCCCTTCGGAGACGTTTCCATTCTGGACGAGGATTATCGCACGATTCTGGGAATTACGGACGGCAGTTTCGAAAGCATCATTCTGGACGGCGCGAAAAACAACTCCGAAGGCCTGTTGGCGCCCCTTTTCAACTGGGAAAACGAGAAACACTCTCCCGGAGAGAACCTGGAAAAACGTCTCTGCGCCCTGATCGCCGAGGTGAAGCACGAAACGTTCCGCTACGCCCGCAAGGCCAAAGGCGGGTTCGGCAAACGCACCCAGAAACTCTTCGAAGAACACCCCGAAACGGCGGACCGTCTGATGTGCTGGTGGCCTGAGGATATGCTGAAGATCAAATACTCGAAGGATCCCCAGAACGCTAAATTTTACGATTTGGAAAAAGGTTCCGCCGGACAGAAAGCCGCGGCGATTCTGGCGTTTCTGCTCAGTTACGGAGAGGAACCCCTGATTATCGACCAACCGGAGGACGACCTGGACAACATTCTGATCTCCGACCTGATCGTTTATCAACTCCACGAACACAAGGATCACCGCCAGCTTCTGATCGTGACCCACAACCCCAACGTGGTGGTGAACGGCGACGCGGAGCTGGTGCACGCTCTGCGGTTCGTCAACGGGCAGGTTCTTCTGGACCGTCAGGGAGGCCTTGAAGAGAAAGAGGTTCGCCAGTCGATCTGCTCCATCATCGAAGGCGGCCGCGAAGCTCTGGAAAAACGCTACAGGAGGCTGACAGCGCCCAAGTAATTGAGGGAACCTCTAAAATTATTGTGCTGTTGTTTCATTTACACGAAATAAAACCATTTACATAAAACAGCAACAGTACGACCGCAGTTCGAAAGGCCACGGTCGTACTGTTGTTTTTGAATTTATACAGCTTATTATCAGCTTTTCGAAGCACCGTGCATAATACGCCAGAGTGTGCTTCTGCTGATTCCAAGGCGACGCGCCGTCTTCGATTGATTCATCTTTTCCTCGCGCAATACGACATGCACGATATTACTGGTGATTTTCTCAAGAGAACCGCTCAGATCCAGGTTTTGCACATTTATACGACTGTTTCCTTCCATTTTCAGAGCTTCCGAAATTGCCTCGATTTCAATATACGGCCCTTCGTTCAAAACAATCACACGGGTCAAAACTCTTTTCAGCTGCCTCAAATTGTATTCCCAGTCAAATTTTTGCATCAGCGCCAGGGCCTCTGCAGTCAGGCCGACTATTTGCTTTCCGCTCGCGATGTTGATTTCACTGATGTATAAACTGCAAAGATTGGGCAGGTCATCTACTCTTTCTCGAAGTGGCGGCAGCCGAATTGAGAGAAAGGCAATTTCGCGCTGAAGAAATACGAAAAAAGGATGTTCCTCCGGGAAATCGGGGCGAGTCTGACAGGAAAAAATCAAACGATTATTTTTCAGCGCACTGCTCTCCTGAAGGCGACGAATCAGGGTTTTACTTTGATTCGCGTCAAGACTGTCGATATTTCTAAAGTAAACGGTGAGCCCTCTGTCCGATAAAGGGGAATCAGGGCCTGACAGCAAATGATTCCATTTCCTGGCTGTAATGACTTCACAGTTGACGAAAACCAAAGGATTGTCGTTCCAACGGCTGTTCACATAAAGAGCCATAGCCGTTTTATCTTTCCCGACAGAAGGCTCTCCGGTGATCAGGACAGGGATATCCGTCCTGCTGAATTTATTGATTGTTTCCGTGACTTTACTGATAAAATTGCTGTTGCTGAAAACTGTATCGACGTTTTTAAGGAGGTCTTCTCGATTGAAATAAACAACTCCCCTGGTATCCTCAAAAGAAGGAGACGGAGAAAATTCAGAAGCTGCAAACGCAAAACAGGATTCTCCCTGCGTCAGAAAATGTTCTCCTTCCAGGATTAAATGTTCCCCATTTTTCCTTTTCATGACTTTTCTGCATTTCACTCCATCTAAAACTGACGCGATCATCTTTTTCATAAACGCAAGGACATCATCAGGTATGTTCTCCACCAGGGAAGAACCAGGAAAAGCACAAACTGTTTCGCCATTATCCCGAAACGCGACAATTCTCTCTTTGCGTGAGTTCAACAGAGCGTTGAGAAAACTGATCATCTGTCTGTCTTTTTTCCGCACGGTTTCCAGTTCCAATGCGTGATCTATAGCGGATTCGATGCTTTCGCGGCCGGAAATGATGAGGATGCTGCTGATTCCCATACGCTTCGCCAGCGTTGCAACAGACATCCCACCCAGAATCAGAGAATAACCTGTTTTCTTGAGATTTTTGAGACAAGGGATCACTTCTTTGGAATCTTTCAGAGTTACGATTGTCACTTCGTATCGCAAAAGTTCGCAGAGCGTCCGAACCCGCTTTGTATAGTTCGGAAATCCCACCACGGCGAATCTGTCGTTATATCCCTGAGCCAAACGAATCGCGCTCAATATGTCATATACGGAAATAGTGATTTCAAAAACGGGAATACCGACTTTTTCTCGAATTATCGTCGCTGTTTCTCCTCTCGATAAAATACCCGAAAAGCCCTCCTTTTGATGTTGGACGGCAATTTCCAGTCCTTTCTCCAGATCGCCTTCAAAGACGACCAGCTCCACATCGTCCCGCTGTTCCGCGATGTTTTGCATCAATTCCTTCATTCCGGGGTAAGGCGCGATTCCCAACAGTTTAAGTTTATCCATTACTGTTTTCCTTTGTCTGTCATATGTGAAAAAAGTTCTTAGTGAAATAATCGCCAAAATATGTTTCATTATAGAACATTTTTTAGACAATTTAGTATTGTTTTTATAAATATGCCCATTATAATCAAAAAATATCTCCGAACTGTGCAAAATAGTGTTCTATTTTAGTACGTATTCATTAGGAGGAATTTCTCTTGAAAATCACCGATTTGAAGACTACAGTTCTTTTTTGCCCGTTTCCGGAAATCATTGCAGACGCTGCCAGAAGCATCAAGGGACGGGATGTCTTACTGGTGGAGATCGATACCGACGAGGGTCTAACGGGACTCGGATTCATAACAGGACTGGGAGTGGCTCACGGAAGCGAAATTCCCGTCATCAATACGATCGTTTCTGACGCCCTGCGTCCCACTGTAATCGGAAGAGATCCGCTCACAATCGACCGGCTTTGGGCGGACATGTATGGAGGAACGACCCGCTTCGGACGACGAGGAGCGACATTGCGGGCCATTAGCGCCGTGGATATCGCGTTATGGGATCTTTTGGGAAAAAAGGCAGGCCTGCCCGTGTACCGCCTGTTGGGGGGTTACTCGAATAAAGTCCGCGTTTACGCCTCCGGCGGGTTTTACAACGCGGAAAATGATCTGGAAAAATTGACGAAAGAAATATCGAGTTACGTAAAAAAAGGGTTCACCGCCGTCAAAATGAAAGTCGGGAAAAACCCGGGTCTTGACGTCGAACGTGTCGCCGCGGTCCGTAAAACCATAGGCGATGAGATCGACCTGCTGATCGACGCAAATGAAGCCTGGGACTTCAGCACGGCGCTCCGTTTCGCCCGGGATGTGGAAAAATACCATATCTATTGGCTGGAAGAGCCTGTCAAGCCGGATGATCTGGAAGGTTTTATCGAGCTTACAGCAAAAAGTCCCATCCCGATTGCCGCTGGCGAAAATGAATATACGAAATACGGTTTCAAGGACCTTATTATCAACAAGGCGGTCAACGTAGTGCAGCCGGATGTAACAAGGGTAGGCGGAATCACCGAGTATATGAAAGTCGCTCATTTTGCCGAAGCGTTCCACATGCCATGCCTCAATCACGCCGTGCAGGAGGTACATGTATCGCTAATCGCGGCTACATCCAACGCGCCTATGATGGAATATTTCCCAAAAGAGCAGTATTTGCAAACTTTTCTTTCCGAACTCTTCGTCGAACCGGCAACGATCCAGGAACCCCGGAATGGATTCGTCACCGCGCCGGAGAGCCCGGGTTTGGGCCTGAAAATCGATCCTGTTCTGAGGGAAAAGTTCACCGTAAAAAAAGTGTAACAGAAAAGTCGTCAATAACGTCGCGATTTGCCAAAGGACGCGGACCTCAGTTTATAAATATTGAGGGGGAAACAACAAATCTTTATCTGGAAGTTTGCCAGAATCAGGTTTGACTTCCAATAAACTTATTCTACGAGGAGGGAATATTATGCGTTTCAAAAAGTTTATGTGTGTTTTGTGGCTCGTGGGATTCATTTTCGGTGCTTCGGTGCTCCTGACGGAAACCGCCGGGGTGGCGGAAGCTAAAGAAATTTTCGTCAAAATAGGCACAGGCAGCTTAGGCGGTACGTATTATCCTGTGGGAGTCGCGATGGGAGCATTGTTTTCCAAAACAATTCCCGGGATGACTTCCTCGGCCATGTCTTCGGGAGGCACAGTAGACAATATCGAAATGCTGAACGAAGGCGAAATTCAAATGGCTATCTGCATTGAAGATATAGCCAAAAAAGCCTATTTCGGAGAAGCTCAGTATGCGAACAATAAAATCGACAACTACAAAGTACTGACGGTTTTGTGGCCCAACGTTCAACACATCGTTTCCAGGAAAGGAATCAGCAAAATCAGCGACCTGGAGGGCAAAAGAATTATCGTCGGCGCGACCAAAAGTGGAACTGAAGTGAACGCTTATGAAGTATTGGGAGAACTGGGGATTTTTTTCCGTGAAAACGATCCTGAGCATAAACCCAACAGCATTCCCGTCTTCATGAATTACACCGAAGGCGCGGACGTTCTGAAAAATCGTCAGGCGGACGCAGCCTGGAACAACAGTCTCCCACCCGCATCTTCGGTAATGGATTTGCTGTCCACCGGCGATTTTGAAATTATCGGTTTGACGAAAGAGCAGCAGGACAAAGTGACGGCGCACAAAAGCAAAGCATATTTTCCTCATACCCTCAAAGCCAATACTTACCAGAATCAGCCCAATGACCTGCTTGTGATCAGTACCAGCAATGTCATGTTGGTATCTGATTCTCTGGATGATGAAACAACCTATCAGCTTACGAAACAAATATTTGAGAACACTCCCGCGCTGGAAGCCGCTCATGCCGTAGCCGCAAAATACCTCACCGTTGAAAATGCGGTCACGGGAACGTCAATTCCTTTCTGTGAAGGTGCTATTCGCTATTACAGGGAGCGTGGCGTCTGGAAAGACAAATAAGAAAGGCCTGAAGTAAACCTAATTAAATTTTGGATGAACAGGCTTCAGGGATCCGTTTAAGAAGCCTGTTCTGTGTTTAGAAACAGGGAGGAGAAGATTCTGTTGTCTGATCTGAAAGAGATATTCTCGCGAGTCAGAATAAGAAAACGGGAAATAACTGGCCCCTGGGCCTTTATAATCACGACGGCGGCAATCTTCATGTCTTTGTTTCACATGTATTTCAACAGTTACGGTTTGTTGCAGGCCGTCCACTTTCGAGGCTATCATCTGGCCTTCGTTCTTTTTTTAACCTTCCTCTGTTTTCCGATGAACAGAAAGAAACCCGCTCCGGACAAGCCCGCTGTTTATGATGTCGGTCTGGCATTTATGGGTCTCTTTATTACCATTTATATGGTATACCGCTACAAGCTGTTTTCGATAGGTGTTTCGCGAGTGAGCGTATTTGATTATTCTGTGGCGGTCGTCGGAATCATTCTTGTGTTGGAAGCAACTCGAAGGGCCGCCGGGTGGCCTCTCGTCGTTCTTTCAATTTGTTTTTTACTGTACGCCCATTACGGCAATTGGTTCCCCGGCAGTTTCAAAATCGTTCCTTTTTCTGCCAGGCGAATCGTTTACCAAATTTTTTATACCGACACCGGCATCTTCGGAACAGTATTAGGGGTTTCAGCCACGTTTGTATTTTTATTTATCCTGTTCGGAGCTTTTCTGGGAGAAAATGGATCTTCCGAATTTTTCAACGATGTTTCAATGGCTTTTGCGGGGCATCGTCCAGGAGGGCCTGGAAAGGTTGCCGTCATCGCAAGCGGCTTAATGGGGACAATCAGCGGAAGTGCTGTCGCAAATGTGGCCACTACCGGGACAATAACTATCCCGCTTATGAAGCGAATAGGTTATAAACCGGAGTTCGCGGGAGCAGTCGAAGCAGTCGCTTCCAGCGGAGGAGGAATTATGCCGCCCGTCATGGCCTCAGCTGCTTTTATCATGGCCGAACTGCTCGGCATTCCCTACTCCAGAGTGATCCTTGCGGCACTCATTCCAGCCCTTCTTTATTATTTCTCTATTTATGTCATGCTCCACCTGGAAGCGAAACGGCTGCGACTGGACGGTTTGCCAAAAGATCAATTGCCTTCGTTAAAACATGTTTTATACACCAGAGGACACCTGGCAATTCCATTGCTGTTGCTGATCGTGGTTCTCTCGATGGGATATACCCCTCTTTTTGCTGGATTTTGGGGAATTATACTCACCATCCTCATTTCGGGGCTGCGAAAGGAGACGCGACTTTCTTTGCCAAAATTGTTTCTGGCACTTCGCGAAGGAGCTTTTGCGTCCCTGGTTGCCGCCATTACCTGCAGCGTTGTAGGGATCGTTGTGGGCGTCACATCGATGACGGGGCTCGGAACCATGATCGTTGGGAATATCGTGGCGGCAGCCAATGGGCAACTGTGGTTAGCACTGATTCTTACAATGGTGGCCTGTCTGATTTTGGGGATGGGACTGCCTCTTGCCGCCTGTTACATTACCGCTGCAGTTATGGCGGCGCCCGCTCTGATCACGTTGAAAGTCCCCCCTGTCGCTGCGCATATGTTCGTCCTGTATTATGCGATCATGTCGAATCTGACTCCTCCTGTAGCTCTGGCCTCCTTCACTGCGGCGGGCATCGCTGACTGCAACCCAAATAAAGTGGCTTTAACCGGTTTAAGACTGGGTATCGCAGGATTTCTGGTTCCTATCATTTTTGCCTATTCTCCTGTTCTTCTGTTTGAGGGATCCTACACCCTGTTTGACATGGTTTCAGTGATTATTTCAGCGCTTATCGGCATATTCGCTTTAGCCTGCGCCGCAGAAGGATACCTGCTGTCCAGCATAGGGTTATTGGGTCGTCTCGTTTCACTTATTGCTTCTATTCTGCTGATCATACCGGGGTTAATAACGGATTTTATCGGATTGGCCCTGTTCACATCTGTTGTTGCCAGTCAGGTAATAAAAAATAAGCCTGATTCAAAGAAGAAGAGTGAATAATACCAATTTGAAGTCAAAAGCCATTTACACAAAACAGCAACAGTACGACCGCAGTTCGAAAGGCCACGGTCGTACTGTTGTTTTTGAATCATTCTTTTTACTTCTATTATTTTTACTTACTTCGTTTTTACTTCAGGGGGAACGGCAGTCCCGCGTTGTCCTTCAGATAGACGTCATGGGGGCCTCCCTCGACGAGGCTGGAGGGGGACACCAGCGTGAGACGGGCCTTCCTCTGAAACTCCGGAAGAGTGAGGGCCCCGCAGTTGCACATGGTGGAACGGATTTTGTGCAAAGAGACGCTCAGGTTCTCGTGCAGGTTGCCGGCGTAGGGGACGTAGGAATCGACGCCCTCCTCAAAGGCCAGCCCCTCGACGCCTCCCGTGTCGTACCTCTGCCAGTTCCGGGCCCGAATCGACCCTTCTCCCCAGTATTCCTTCATATAAGTGCCCCCAACGAGGACCCTGTTGGTGGGGCTTTCGTCGAAACGGGCAAAATAACGGCCCAACATGCAGAAATCGCTGCCCATCGCCAGAGCCAGGCTGATGTGATGGTCATGAACGATGCCTCCGTCGGAGCAAATGGGAACGTAAATGCCCTTTTCCTCGAAATACTCGTCCCGGGCCCGGGCGACCTCAATGACGGACGTGGCCTGGCCCCGCCCGATCCCCTTCGTTTCCCGGGTGATGCAGATGGAACCGCCCCCGATGCCCACCTTTACGAAATCGGCCCCGGCCTCCGCCAGAAAGCGGAATCCATCCCGATCGACGATGTTGCCGCCTCCCACCCGGACCTCGTCGCCGTACCTGTCGCGAACGAACTGCAGGGTCCGCCTCTGCCACTCGCTGAAACCCTCCGAGGAGTCGATGCACAACACGTCGGCCCCGGCCTCCACCAGAGCGGGAACCCGCTCCTGATAATCCCGGGTGTTGATCCCCGCCCCCACCACGTAGCGTTTGCTGGCGTCGGTGAGCTCCAGCAGATTTTCCTTGTTGGAGGTGTAATCCTTCCGGAAAACCAGAGCCACGAGTTTCCCCTCCGCGCTGATCACAGGCAGGGTGTTCAGTTTATGCTCCCAGATGATGTTGTTGGCTTCCTTCAGGGTAGTCCCCTCGGGCGCGTAGATTATCTTCTCGACAGGAGTCATAAACGTATGAACGGGGGTGGAGGGCTCCATGCGGGTGACACGGTAGTCCCGCCCCGTTACAATACCGATCATTTTCCCATTATGGCTTCCATCGTCGGTGACCGCCACCGTAGAATGGCCCGTCTTCTCCTTCAGCAGCAGCACGTCCTTCAAAGTCTGATCCGGACGAATATTCGAATCACTGGTGACAAACCCGGCCTTGTGGTCCTTCACCCGCCTCACCATCGCCGCCTGCCGCTCCACGGACTGGGACCCGTAGATGAAGGAGATTCCCCCTTCCTTCGCCAGGGCGATGGCCATCGTATCGTTGGAGACGGCCTGCATGATGGCGGAAACCAGCGGAATGTTCATGGAGAGCGCGGGGTCTTCCCCTTTTCGAAAACGGACCACCGGCGTCCTGAGAGAGGTGTTTTCCGGAATGCACTGCGCCGACGAATACCCCGGAATCAACAGATATTCGTCGAATGTACGCGACGGCTCACTGTAATAATACGCCATTACGTTCCTCCATCTTTGATCGATCCATTTTTAACCCTTTCATTTCTAACCCCTTCATTTCTGACATATCTGCCTTTAAAATCTCCACTGCTCCAAGACCCGCCGCGCCGCAACAAATCCGACGGATCGAAAATACACCTCAAATTGAATTATATTTTAACCCTGTCTTCGAGAAATGGAAGTCCAAAACGGAGGGATTTCTGCGCCGGTTCGAAGGGGGCCGGCAGGATCTTTGCCCCTGCCGCGGCCCGAACGGCCTGATCCGCGAAGGCGCGGGGCCATTATTGACAGAGCCGATTCCGGAGAGTACTCTCTCCAGAAAAACTCGAAACGGGAAAGGTCGTATCAATGTATCCTTTGGAAAACATGAAATACATGAAAAACATGAAACATACCGTAAAAATCACCTTTACCCGGGAGAAGGTGGAAATCGAAGTTCCGGAGGGCACAAACCTGCTCAGCGCCATGAGAGGCGCGGGGATTTTCGTCGAAACTCCCTGCAACGGCGCGGGGCTCTGCGGAAAGTGTCTCGTCGACTTGGACGGACGCCCTCAGCGGGCCTGCTCCTGCGTCGTGACCCGGGACGTTCGCGTAACGACGCCCCCTTCGAAGGGAAAGATCGTTTCGGCCGACGAAGGAATCTCCGCCGGGTGGGAAACGGACGACCGCGATCGCGCTCACGCTCACGAAAACTCCGGGATGGGGCTGGCCGTGGATCTGGGCACCACGGTCATTTCCGCCTGCCTCGCGGATCTGCGTACAGGAGAAACCGCCGCCAGAGCTTCCTGCCTCAACCCTCAGACGGAGTATGGAGGCGACGTCCTGACCCGGGCCGGATTCTGCCGGGGAAAACCGGAAAATCTGAAAAAACTGAGAGATCTCGTCCTCCAGGCCATCAACGGCCTCGTCGAAGAAATGATCCGGGACGCCGAGGAGCGGAGATCGATCCGCCAGGTTTCCCTCGCCGGAAATACCATAATGGAACATATTTTCGCGGGATTCGACCCCACGCCTCTGACGGGCGTTCCCTTCCAACCGGCCTTTGAAGGCGCCCTTGAGCTTCCTCCGTCGGGCCTCCGGGTCGCGCCGGACGCCCGCGTTTTTCTGGCGCCCTGCGTTTCCGCCTTCGTCGGCGGGGACATCACGGCGGGGATCGCGGCTTCCGGGTTCACCCGTGAAAAGGGGAACGGGCTCTTCATCGACATCGGGACCAACGGGGAAATCGTCCTGCGCCTGAGGGGGAAGATGTACGGAACTTCCACGGCGGCGGGCCCCGCCTTCGAGGGGATGAACATCTCCTGCGGCGTCCGGGCCGTTCCGGGGGCCATCGAAAGGGTTTTTACCGACGAAACGGGAAAAATCACCTTCGAAACCATCGACGGCCTTCCGCCTGTGGGGGTCTGCGGCAGCGGGCTCCTGGACCTGACGGCGGCGCTGCTGCGAACGGGGATTATCGATGAAACGGGCTTCATGGCCCGGTGTCCCGACGGACAGTATCCACTGGCGGAGGGGCTCGCTCTTTCCCAGAAGGACGTTCGTCAGGTGCAGCTCGCGAAAGGCGCCGTGGCGGCGGGGGTAACGACCCTGCTGACGGCGGCGGGAGCTTCTTACGAAGAGCTGGACTCCCTCAGCCTGGCGGGGGCCTTCAGCTTTCACCTGAACCTCGAAAGCCTGAAGACCATCGGGCTCATCGACCCGCGTTTCCGGGGGACGGCTCGTTTCATCGGCAACACCTCTCTGGAGGGGGCGAGGCTCTCTCTGCTCAGCCGAAAATTTCGGGAAGAGCTCCTCTCCGCCGCCCGAAAGATCAAACCCGTCGAACTGTCCGGCAGAAGCGATTTTCAGGAAAATTTCCTGAAAGCCATGCAATTTCCCCGACTCTGAGGTTATTTATCTGAGCTTTATCTGAATGCTTCCGATTGGCACCTGATTTTTTCCTGCGGGTTTAAACAAAATTTTAGTAAAATTTTAATCATTGACACAAAAATAAAATACTGTATACTTCGCCTAATATCTAAAATTTCAGGTTCAATTTCGGGGGTTGTTATGCTTGTATGATCTTCATTACGAGTCTCAATTCGCTGTTTATAATGACCACGAGGAACATAGAAGCATTCGCGTTCCAGGGGAGTATTGCCTTGGACTCTTCGAAGCGGGCGATCCTCCTTTGATGCAGGATGAAACCGCCTGCCTGAAATCGTTGCTCTTTCCCACTTCCGGACCGTCTTTGCCCGAGATTGTCAAAAAAAAAGACGCGAAGACCGCCGCAATTATGATTTCTGATGTCACGCGCGGCGTTCCCACTCGAAAAGTGGCGGCGCATCTGGTGGATCAGTTGAGGGACGCCGGAATACCGGATGAGAAAATAACGTTCTTTGTCGCTCTTGGAGTCCATCGTCCCGCAACGGATGAAGAAATGAAATCTTTTATCGGCGAAGAAACGTACGGACGTGTTCTTATTGAAAACCATGACGCTTTTGATCCGGAAAAACTCATTGATCTTGGACAAACGTCACGGGGTACAAAAGTGAAATTGAACAAAAAAGCCTATCTTTGTGATGTCAGGATTACTGTGGGTAAAGTGGAACTGCATGAAATGGCTGGTTTTTCAGGGGGACGTAAATCCATTCTCCCAGGGATCGCCTCCGAGGAAACCATTGTCTTCAACCATCGTCCGGAGATGATATTCCATAAAGGAACCGGTGCGGGAAATTTGGAAGGGAATCCCATTCACGAGGACATGCTGGAGACGGCAAAAATGTTCGGCGTGGATTTTGGAGTCAATTTCGTAGTCAACAACGCAGGGCAGCCCGCAGCTATCTTTTCCGGCGGTCTTGAAGAATCTCATATGGCTGCTGTAGAGTGTTTGCAGCGGTTTTGTAATGTCATTCTTCCCCGAAAAGCGGACATATTCGTCATTACTCCGGGCAATCCCCTGAACTGCGATTTCTATCAGGGCGTCAAGGCTCTGTTTGCAATCCAGCATGTTCTGGCTCCCGAATCCGTCGTTTTATTGTACGGGAACTTTCCGGAGGGCATTAATTCAGAAGATTATGTTGCGCCTTTCCATAAATTCCCGGACAGTTTTCAGAAGGCCAGAGATTATGCGTGGAATAATTACAAAATACAGATGGATCATACTCTGCCGACCGCAGATATTTTGATGCAGGGAACAAAAATTGTCGTGTGCAGCGATAATATTCCCGCGGATGAGATCAGCGCGCTCGGAATGATTCCGCATTCCGACCTCGACAGAGCTGTCGCCGACGCCATAACTTTATCGGGAAAGGAAAAACCTGCCATCGCTTTTTGCCCGCATCCACAGAGAGCGATCATCCGATACGCCTGAGAGATTCTATTAGACGCTTACTGTATTGATCCCCGCGGAGGGAGAAGATATATTCTGGAAGGAGGAAATAAAAATATAAAGGGTGATTTGCTTTGAAAAACTTAAAATTTGAGCGGGAACGTATTCTGCTGTTGAGTGAAGTCGCGAGTAAGCTGATCCTTGAAAAAATTATCAATAATGAATTGAAACCTGGAGAACGCCTGGATATAGACCAATTGGCTCAGTTGCTGGAAATGAGCCGGACTCCGGTAATTAACGCGTTAAAAGAGCTTTCGCAAAAAGGATATGTGACGATTCATTCACGCAGTGGAAGTTATGTACGGGCTTACTCCAGGTATGAAATGGAAAATATTTTTGATTTCCGAGAGGTTATGGAGCGGCTTGTAGTGAAAAAAGCGGCTGATCTCGCGGACAAAAATGTGTTGAAAAATTACAAAAACCGTTTTAATGAGCTGTGTATTAAATTTGAGGAAAATCATTGTAACCTGGATGACTTTTTTAAATTGGAAATGGAGTTTCATCAGTATCTGATGCAACTGTGCCCCTCTGTAATCAGTATGAAATTGCAGGATTTAGTGGATTTGACGAAAAGAATTCGTAAACTGCACCTCCAGTACCTGATTGAAAGGAGAGGAGAGAAAGGAGTTACAAAATCTGAGTTGCAGATTCATCTGAAACTGGCGGAAGCGATTATGAACAAGGATTATCAGACGGCTGATCAACTTATTTTGGACGACATCAGTATCACAAAACTTCAGGTATTGAATCTTTATGACGAAATAGAAGCTTTTGGGCGGCTCTCTGAATAACCTGTATTCAGAGATAAGGGGTATTTAATGCTATAGAGCAGATATGAAATCTAAAATTTTACATTTCATAGTCCTGGACATTTTGTGTCGCGGATAAAACGCGATTGGTGAAAGGAAGATTATCTGTGGAGCATCGAAGCAGTGTTTTTCATACGATGGTGAATAAGAAAATTCCTACGGTGGCCCGCGCTCAGGGAATGTATCTTTACGATACCGATGGAAAGGAATACCTCGACTGCGCGGCGGGCATTGCGGTCGTCAACATTGGGCACAATGTTCCGGAGGTCATAGACGCTCTCGCCGAACAATCCAAAGCGGTTTCATTCGTTTATGGAGGCACATTTACGAGTGAGGCGCGGGAACGTCTCGCCCAACGGATCATTGACATGTCTCCCGAAGGAATGAGCAGAGTGTTCTTTTGTTCGGGAGGATCGGAGGCAATTGAATCGGTTATCAAGATCGCGCGGCAATATCATATCGAACGGGGCCGCCCTCAAAAATATAAGGTCATTTCGAGATGGCAAAGTTACCACGGCAACACCATTGCCACGCTTTCTGTGGGAGGCCGGCCTTCATGGCGGCAGCGGTATAGCCCCTATCTTCTCGACGTTCCTCATATTCCGGCCTGCAACTGTTTCCGCTGTCCTTATCATCTCGACTATCCAACGTGCAATATCGTTTGCGCCTGTGAGTTGGAACGCGTCGTAAAATACGAGGATCCTTCGACGGTATCCGCGTTCCTTTTGGAGCCTGTCATTGGAACGACTTCCGCCGCCACCGCGCCTCCGAAAGAATATTTACCGATAATACGCGAGATATGTGATCGTTATGACATCCTGCTTTGCGCCGACGAAGTCATAACAGGTTTCGGCCGAACAGGTTTGAATTTCGCAGTCGACCATTACGGCGTCAAGCCGGACCTGGTTGGCATTGCAAAGGGCATGGCCAGTGGTTATATGTCTGCCGGAGGGGTCATCGTTCACCAAAAAGTCGTGGAAGCTGTTGAAAACGGGTCGGGAGAACTGGGGCACAGCTTCACTTATTCAGGGAATCCTTTGATGTGCGCCGTTTCCGATGCCGTGCTCAAATATCTTGTCGAAAATAAGCTTGTCGAACGTTCCGCAAAAATGGGTCAATACTTCCTCAATAAACTCAAAACTCTGGAAGAATTGCCCTGGGTGGGACAGGCGCGGGGCATCGGACTCCTGTTGGGTGTCGAATTTGTGGCCGACAAAGCCTCCCTTGCACCAATGGAAAACAAAACTCAATTCGCATCGCGCGTCGCAAAATATTGTTTTGAAAACGGAGTGATGATTACATCGGGGGTTCCGGGCTGTGTTGACGGTATCGTCGGAGAAAGCGTGCAGATCGCGCCGCCTTTTATCATCGAAGAAAAGCACGTGGACATAGTCGTAGAAACGCTGAGAGAAGGAATCACCATCATTGGGAAACAATTATAAATTTTTATGTGAGGAGGGCGAAGTTGTGTGAACGAAACACTGGAACGGATTGTCAAAAAAGTCGATCAGGAGGAACTGACTGCTTTTCTTAAAAAAGCGGTGCAAATTCCAAGCGATATCGAGACACCCGGTGAAGAAAGCGAACTGGCGCATTTTATTGCAGAAAAAATGAAGGCCGAGGGAATTGAAACCGAACTGCAAATGACGACCGGAGTTACGGGCGAAAGCCCCAACGTTATAGCGACCCTGAAAGGTACAGGAGGCAAAAGCGTTACATTTAACGGGCATATTGACGCTATTCCGCCCTTGGACATGAAAGACCCCTATTCCGGTCGTATTGAAAACGGCCTTTTGTACGGTCGGGGAGCGAGCGATATGAAGTCCGGCATTATCGCGATGGCTTACGCCATGATTGTCATAAAACGCTCCGGCGTGACGCTTCCTGGCGACCTCGTCCTCTCTGCCGTCGTCGGAGAAGAATATGGCAGCTTTGGCGCCAGGAATTACGTAACGCGAAAACCGCTCCCGGATTATGGCGTCTGCGGCGAACCTACCGGCCTCAAAATCGGCTGCGCGCAAAAAGGACTGCACTGGTTCGAGTTCAATATCCCTGGAAAACGGGTTCATTCAAGTGTTTCCTCACAGGGAGTCAATGCCCTGAAGCGATTGAATCAGCTTATGACATTGATCAATGAGGAGCTGGAACCGAAACTGAACGCGCGGACCCATCATCTCCTGGGCTCGTCTCTTGTAAATCTGGGAAAAGTCTGGGGCGGCGAACAGCCTAATGTTGTGCCGGGAGATGCACATCTGCAGATCGAACGGCGTTATATTCCGGGAGAAACTTTGAACGGGGTTATAGCTGAACTGCAGGAACTGGTCGATAAGCTCAACCTTGAAGACCCTCAGTATAACATCACGTTTGAATCTATGCCGTACAGCCTCTTATGCAGCAAGACGCCCATGTATATTCCAGAAGAACACCCCATCGTGCAGGCGACCCGACGCGCAGGGGCAGAACTGGGAAAAGAACCTGAAATTATCGGTGTCCCCTTTTGGGGAGACGCGGGGGTTCTTTACGACGCCGGCGTCGAATGTATTCTGTTCGGTCCGGGTAAAGTCGTCGACGCGCATTCCGCGACAGAACGCGTAGACCTGAATGATGTATGGGAGGCCGCTAAAATTTACGCCATGATACCATTTTTGCTGGGTCGAAATTAATCAGAACTGAAGAAAGCAACATTTACAGCTTCAATCCAATTCAATCCGTTCGAACAAACTAAATTAAGAAGTAAAAAAATTATAAGTAAAGAAGGTTTTGAAAATGACGGTCAATGAAACAAAGAACAAAACGAAAAAATTCTCCGTTCCTCCAGCTTTTGCGCTTATGACATTCATGATTTTTATTGCCGTGGTTCTGTCGTGGATCGTGCCGGCCGGGAGCTTTGATCGCGCGCCCAACGCCTCCGGAACGATGATGGTCGTGCCAGGAACATACCATGAAATTGCTAACAAACCCGCATCGGTATGGGATGGTTTTACGGCTATTCCCAGAGGACTTGCAGGATCAGCTTCGATTATCTTCGCCGTTTTCCTGATCGGCGCCTCCTTTACTATCATTGAGAGAAGCGGAGCGATTCAGTCCAGCTTGAGTAAAGTTACAAAATTGTTCCACGGGAAGGAACTATTAATGATTCCCATTATTATGGCCGCCCTTTCCGCTATGTGTTGTTTCATCGGATTGCTGGAACTTTCCATGGTGATCATTCCCATCATGATTCCAATCTGCCTGGCCCTGGGATTCGACACCCTGACTGCGGTAGCCATACCATTGATAGCCACCGCTGCCGGTTTCGGCGCGGCTGTGGCAAACCCGTTCACCGTCGTTGTCGCGCAGGGAATCGGTGAGCTGCCCCTTTACTCCGGCGCGGCGTACCGTACTGTCTGCATCGTGATCATAACGATCGTGGGGATTCTCTATGTCCTGCGCTACGCGAAAAAAGTGCGCCAGACCCCCACATCCAGCATCATGTATGAAAGAGACAAAGAACTTCTCAAGGAAAATGCAGGCGTTTCCTACGAATCGACAGGACGTCGCAAACTGGCTCTTCTTGTGATGATTGCCGGATTTATCGCCATTATTATCGGTGCGATGCAGTACAAATGGGGTCTTACGCAAATCAGCACCACCTTCATCATTATGGGCGTAGTTATTGGCGCGATTACAGGACAGGGGATAGAGGGAATTTGCAGCAATTTTTCGGCGGGACTCAGCATTTTTTCATCGGCAGCCATGGTCAGCGGCTTTGCTCGAGCCATAACGATTATTTTGGAAGATTCCTCCATCATCGACACCATCGTCTACTACATCGCAAACGCAGTTCAGGCCTGCCCTTCTTCTATAGCGGCAGTCGCCATGCTTGTTTTTCAAACGTTTTTCAATTTTATCGTTCCTTCGGGTTCCGGACAGGCACTGATCACCATGCCCATAATGCTTCCTCTTTCCGACCTCATCGGCGTCAGTCGTCAAACCGCTATTCTCGCTTACCAGTTCGGAGACGGATTTTCCAATATTCTTTGGCCGACTCTTGGCTACCTTTGGGCGTGCATTGGCTTCGCGAAGATAAAGTATGAAGAGTGGTTCAAATTTATTCTTCCGCTGATTCTGCTATGGTACGTCGTGTCGGCCATCCTCGTTTTTGTGGCCCATGCCATCCAGTGGGCATGACTCTTCTGAAGCACAAAACAATCCAACCGCGTGGCTGACGATTTCACAGGCGCCAGCCACGCAGCTTTTTTCTGCGGATATACCTCTGTATTGTGGCGGCAGGGGAGAAACCTCCGAATTATAAACTTTCCCTATAGCCCCAGCGCTTCCGTGACCGGCGCGTAAAAATGCTTTTTCATCAGGTCCAGAGCGCCGTGGGTATCGTAACCGGACCAGAGCGGGTCGGAGTCCGGAGAGAGTCGCAG
>JAISUO010000028.1 GCA_031272035.1 Synergistaceae bacterium | reverse complement strand
TGGCCGAGCAGCAACATGAGTTGGACAAGGAGTTCACGGGTCGGATTTTCGATTCGTGGGTTCGCCTCCGGGCGTCGAGGCCGGTTGGAAGAACGACGGCTTTCGCCATATACACGGGTGACGCGAAGGATGTGAATTTTCATACGGAAACATGTTACGGATTCAGGGCTACCATAGAGTTCCGGACGTTTCATCTTCCGAGTTACAAAATGGAGGAATTGAGGCAGGACAAGCGTCCTTTCGGACGAGTGATGTACGCGGGGCGTCTGTCTCTGGGCACAGAGAATAATGTGAAGCTGCGTGAAAAATACGCGTTGGAAATCCTGAACACAACGGACGAACGGGAATATGATAAAAGGCAGCGAAAATATATCTTCGAATTTGCGGACAGAATTTTTCGACTGAGCGACCCTGAGATAAGCCAGGACGTGAGGGAGGCGTACAAGATGAAAACAATATCGATCGAACAGTATGTGGGCGAAATTGACAAAGCGGAAGCCAGAATGTTGGGCAGGGAAGAGGGCAGAGAAGAAGGCAGGGAAGAAAAATCTTTTGAGGTCGCTCGCACAATGCTTGCCGACGGTCTGCCTGCCGAAACCATCAGAAAATATACCGGTTTGGATGAAAGCGCAATTCTTTCCCTGCGGTAAATTGTGGCTTCGAAAATAGTATGACTAAAAATGGCGGGCGGCAGAGCGCCGCCCGCCAAAGTTCATACAATATCTAAGGAAACGAATCATAACTGAATTACGCCACAGAAAGGCTCTCTTTTCAAAGGTATTATAGCGAATTGCGTAATCGCGTACTAAAAAAGACGCTTAACTCTGATAAGCGACGCACAAAAATTTATACTTTATACATAAAAGAGCCAACGGCTCTAGTTTTCGTCGCTCACAACGACCTGACGTTCTTCGATGCAGCGGCCTTTCGCGTCAAGTACGTATTTCCAGCCCAGCCAATCGTGAAGGACGATATGATTGCCTTCGATTTTGAAAGGATCGAGTTCCGGGTGAGCCGGACGGAAGACGAAAATATCCCGCGCGCTGAAACTCCACAGTCTTCGGCAATGTTTGTCGAACATCACCGTTTCGAGTTCGCCGTGAATGACGTATCCTCCGGAGAAAGGATACAGGTCGAAAGCGAGCGAGTATTCATCCCGAAAAACGGAGGATTCCGCCGCCAGGTCGCCGGAAGGGAGCGCGATGAAGAAGAGCGTGTCGCTCGTCAATACGACAAGCCGCGTTGTTTCCAGAAGGACACAGTTAAAGTTTTCTTCGAAGGAATAATAATCGCCGTAAATCAGGAAACGCGTCACTGTATTTGTGGGCTTTTCCCTGACCATAATGCTCAACGCGCGAGTTATACTTTCAAAAGCAGGTTCTCCTTCCCAGGAGGAAAAGCACCGGTCGGCCATCTTTTTGTGTTCAATAAAGGTTTCTTCGTCCGTGATAATCGTCGTTTCGATTATGAATCGCCTGTTTTGCAACCGCATTGAGAACACTCCTTCTGTCTGTAAAGAATCCTGATTCTGGCTTTTTCCAACGATGCTGGACAATCGCTGCGCTTCACTGTCGCCCGTAAGGCAGGAACAGCAACCAGCGCGGCGGTAATGCCGTGTCGCTGCAAAGGCGACAATTTATCGGGAGAAAAGATCGTGCTGCGATGGAAAACAGTTGCGGGATTTCCTGCTCTATATACTGACAACCTTGTTGTTGTCGATTGGATTTTCAGAAAAAATACTTCCCCCGGCCGACTGACCGAGGGAAGATCATCATTTCCCGCGAAGTTCGAGAGTCCTTTACTGCCTTTGTATCGTCAACATCGGTTTGCACGTTTACTGAAATTCCGCATGTTTTACAGGAAAATCCCCTTGAGTTTCGCCACGTCGGCCACTCTTTCGATTGCGGTCATAAAAGCGGCCCGACGCATATTGACCTTGCGTTTCTGAGCATAATCCCACACCCGATTGAAGTTCTCTTTCATGATGTGAATCAGGCGGGTGTTGTATTCTTCTTCCGTCCAGAAATAGCCCGCGAGGTTTTGAGCCCATTCGAAGTAAGACCCGATGACCCCTCCCGAGTTGGCGAGGAAGTCGGGAACCACGATAACTCCCTTCGACTCCAGAATCGCGTCGGCTTCCGGGGTGACGGGGCCGTTGGCGCCTTCGACGATGCCTTTGGCCTTGATGCGGTCGGCAGTTTTGCCGTTCACAACGCCCTCAAGAGCGCAGGGGAACAAAAGATCGCAGTCCACCGACAGAATGTCGTCAATTTTTTCGCAACCTTCACAGGTGAAATTCTTCAGGCGTTCCCGCGGATGTGCTTCGGCGTCGGCGAACGCTTTTTTGATGTCGAGCCCTTTAGGCGAGTAGAACACTCCCGCCCGATTGCTGATTGCGACGACTTTCGCGCCCGCCTCAGCCATGATGAGAGCCGCGTAGCTCCCCACGTTGCCGAAGCCTTCCACCGCCACGCGAATGTCTTTGGGGTCTTTGCCCCAGGCTTTGAGCAGTTCCAGTCCGCAGGTGGCCGCTCCGTATCCTGTGGCCGCCGTGCGCCCCAGAGAACCCCAGTAACTGACCGGCTTGCCCGTGAAGAGTCCTGGTTCGAGGTGTCCGTGCATTTTACTGATCGTGTCCATGAACCACACCATTTCCTGCCCGCCGGTATTGATGTCAGGGGCGGGAATGTCGTTCCACAGACCGACGATCGGGGCGATGCGCGCCGCGTAAGTGCGGGACATCCGCTCTCTTTCCTTTGCGGAAAGCTCATCGGGATCGCAGGCGATTCCTCCCTTGCCTCCGCCGTAGGGGATACCGGCCAGGGAGCATTTCCACGTCATGAGCATCGCCAGGGCTTCGCATTCTTCCCCGTCGACGTCAGGATGGTAGCGAATGCCGCCTTTGGAAGGGCCGATAGTGCTGGAGTGCTGAACGCGATACCCCCGAAACACTCGAACTTTGCCGTCATCCATTTCTACGGGAATGGAGACTTCGAGTTTTTTCTCGGACCGGCTCAGAATTTCGATCATGTCGTCGCTCAGTCCCATTTCTTCAGCCGCGGCGTAAAAATTCTTCAGTGCGGTATCCAGCAACACGTTTGAACTCGTTCTCTTCATTATAGACATGCTTTGCACCTCCACAGAAATTGACGCTCGAACTTCGCGGCAAAAATTGAATCCGAAAAATCAACAATTCAGCGGAAGTCAACCCGGGTAAAATCCTGATAATTTAGCAGTAAGAGGCACCTCCTCCCCATCAGGCTAAATTATTGAACAGCGCTCACTGTCAGGAGTTGATTGTCATTGTGATACGTTGTCGAGCTTTTACTCGCTCTTGCATATATATATTTACATATATTTCTCTGAATGGCAAGGCAGAGTTTGTATTTCAATATTCGCTATATTCTGTGTTATCCCAGCGTTTCCGCAGACGAAATCCGCAAAATGAGCGGAGATTGCAAAATTGACAGCGAAATGTGGCAAATGTCGCTTCAAAAATGACAATTTGCCGGGAGAAAAGAGTATGATTACATCGTGGCAGCGAGGGAATATTTTAGTTAAAATGGAAGTTAAATGGAGGATTCTTCGATGGCTAAACAAAGGAGAAACGAAAGCGAGTTTCGCGGATTTTGGAATACTCCTCTCAATTTAGGGCGCATTTTCCCCTCGGAACTGGTCCCGTTGGACGTGTCGATCTACAGGGGCTGTGGAACCGGCTGCTTCTACTGCCGCGACAACCTCGAATGCAGAGCGTCGCGGTATAAGGTCAACGACGCCGATTCCACGGAGATTCTCCTGAACGACATCGCCCGCGCGATTCGGAACGAGTACAGCGCCGTGGGCTATTTCCTGCGGGAAAAATACCCGATCCACTTCTCCTACGCCACCGACCCGTTTATGCCTGAGGAGAAAAAATATCGGGCTTCGCTGAGATTTCTGAAATGGGCGACGGAAGCGGATCACCCGCTGAGGTTCGTCACCCAGTGCGGAATTTTGGCGGAACCGGAGGAGCAGGAGCGCTATTTCCCCTTCTTCCGGCACGGCAGGGACTCGTTTTACATCTCGATAGCCACCCTCGACGAGAAGCTCACGGCCGTCATTGAGCCCAACAGCCCCTCGCCCTCCGCGCGGCTGAAAATCATCGAGCGCCTGACGGGCAAGGGCGTTCCGGTGGGCGTGGCCTGCGCGCCGTACGTCCCCGACTGGACGCCGGACAAGGACGCTTACTGCCGGGCGCTGGCCGACGCCGGAGCGCGGGGCGTGTGGCTCCAGTATCTGCAGTTCACTCCCAGACTCAGAAAAATGCTCCCCGCCGCCTGGGAAAAGTACGCGACCGGCGCCCGCAGAAGCGAACCGTTCGGCGAGGCTTTCGAGGAGTACAGGGAGTGGCAGGCCGCCGCTGCCGGTCACGGTCTGGTCTTCTACGCGGGCCCTTACGCCGACGCCTGGCTGGGCTATCTGTCGCCCCTGGGAGGTTTGCTGAAGAGGGAGGACTTCGGGCCGGACGCCAAACTGTTCACGTATTTCAGGGATTTCATGCAGAAGGTGACCGAGGCGTCCTTCGGGAAAAACGGCGCGCTCACGGCAAACATGACCTTCCGCAGGGGAAAGAGGGTTGTCGTCCACTGGAGCGACGCAGAACAGTACCTGCGCGAAGCCGGCCTCGACAACCCGGAATTCGACACGCAGGACTTCTGGAGAACCTACACCTATTGGAGGCGTGGGACCGACAGGCAGGAATGGCTCGACACCCTGGGCAGGCGGGCCCCGTTCTATGAAATTTTGCGGTATTTCTGGAATCATCCCCACGAAAACTCGCAGCTGTGCTGGGACAACCCGCTGATGCAGGTGCTGAAGGACAGTGAGGCAAATGCCTGGGTAGCCGATGTCAAAGGCGACATCATCGCCATTTTCAACCCCGTGGAGAGGATGAAGCCGCAGCCGTCGGAGAGCTGCGAACACGATTATTTCATCTGGAACAAAGACAAATTTATCTTCCTGGGAGAGCGGCGCATCTAAGTCCGCCTTTTCAAACCGGTATCAGTCGAATATGAGCGTGTCCGGCGGAGCGTCGGGGCCGGAGGGCGCTTCCAGGGCGACGGCCTCAACGATCTCCGGCGCCTCGACGTAAACCTCACTGACGACCCTGCCGTTGAGGTCCACGTCGCTCAGGTGGACGCGAAAGACGCTGCCCTCCCATTCGCTGTCGTCCAAAAATCCGCGGCACACGTCGCCGTTCCGGAGGCGAAATTCCACGTGCTTTTCGTAGTTGTTTTCCACGAAGGCGTCGATAAGTTTCATGAAAGTTCTGCTTTTGCGGGAGCCGGTTTTCTTCATGTCTGACTAATCCTCCAGATAAATCCGCATCATGATTTTCGGCCAGCCGCCCACCAGCTCTTTTTCGACGATGGTTCCGTAGAGCCGCTTGCCCGCGTCCATCAGCCGCGACAGCACCTCGTTTTTGTTTCTGGGAACGTAGCCCAGACTGTTGCCTTCGGCGTCTTTGACCAGAATGGCCAGGGGGTCGTGGAGGTTGTCCGCCTCCCGGAAAAATTGGAGCTTCGCTCCCACGGCGAGGCGAGGTCCGGCCTCTCCGGTTCCCTCCGTGCGGGCGACTCCGGCGACGTGGACGTCCGTCAGATGGATGTCCTGCCGGAAAGGCCCCGGAAGCCCGGCCGCGCCCGCGCTGTGTAAAAACTGGACGATATTGTGTTTCTCGACCCTGACGATATTTGCCATTACCGCAAGCCCTCCCTCATTATTTCTCCATCATTATTTTCACTTTCCGCTCATATTCCGCGCAGGTGCGGCGATACGTTTCCAGCAGCTCCTCCAGCTCCCCCACGCGCTCCTCCACCCGCCGGGCGTCCTTCAGAAAGGCCTTCTGGTTGCAGGGGAACGAGCTTTTTATCTCCTCGATGCTCCTCGTGAGAGCGGCGCACTGCTCGCTCAGGGCGTCCCTTTGCGCCCGAAGGTCGTCCAGACTGCCCATGTCCGTGGCCTGCGGGTTCGTTTCTTCCAGCAGCAGGCTGATCGTTTTCAGAGCGGGCAGATCGCCGTTTTTGTAGGCCGAGACCGCCATCGAAAACAGCCGTTGCTCCTCTTTCGTGGCGTTCGGGTTCAGGTCGGGGTGGAGCCGCCTGATGAGCTGCCGGTACAGCCTTTTCACATCCGCCGTGTCGCCGGCGGAGAGCCATCCTCCCCTGTTTCTTTGCAGGGCCTCGTCGATGGCGCGCATCCGCTCCTGCAGCTTCTCGACGTATTCCGCGTACTCGGCGTCGAGCTGTTTTTCGATGTCCTGCGGGTTTACGGGCTCCTGACGGTTCAGCCTGGCCTGAATGAGCTCGATTTTCCGCCTGAGCCTCAAAACCCTGCACTCGGCCTCGTAGACCCTGTACTCCAGAGAACCGATTTTGAGCATATACTCCATCTCGATGTCTTTGCAGACGTGAAGCTCCAGTTCGTCGCGCTCGTACACCAAAGAGGCCAGATTTTCCCGCAGCGCCTTCACCTCTCCGGAAAGACGCTCGTACTCCGGGTGCACGACAATTCCGCCGGCGGAGATAAAAACGGTGTCGTCCGACGCCGCCTCACAATTTTGGGGTCTGTTATCTTCGGAACTGCAGTTTTCGAAACTGAAATTTCCGGATTCCATTTCGTGCCCTCCTTCACATAATCATTAAAATCGTTAATCATTAATTATTATTATACGCAGGGAGGGTTTGCCGCGGGTCGCCCGACAGGCGACGTTTGTTCCTCGCCCTCTTTCGGGCCTCCGCCGTATCACCGGGGAGATTTTCCGTTATTCAAGCCATCATTCAGGCGTTTGCGGGCTTTATAAAAAAGAGTATAATCGGGGGAACAACAGAATAGAGAAACGTTTCGGTGCACGGGAATCCGGTGTGAAACCAGAACGGCCCCGCCACTGTGATCGGGACGAAACCGCAAATGCCACCGCCTTTTGAGGGATGGGAAGGCGCGGGATGAGGATGAACGAGAGTCAGGAGACCGGCCGAAGCGAGGGAAATCTTTGTTGTGCGCGGGCACAGGGGGTCGCTTGGCCGTATACGGTCGTATACGCGGGGGAGAAACCGTTATACCGTGGCTTCTCCTTTTTATTTTCGAGGAGGGATGGTTTTTGAACGTTACAGACGGACATCACTGCTGCGAAGCTGGAGGGGCCCAAACGCTTCCCGTGGGGGAAGCCGATGCCAAAATCAATTTCGACGAGTTCCCTTCCGTCAGCTACGAAGAATGGAAGGAAGCGGCGATTGGCGCGCTCAAAGGAGCTCCCTTCGAAAAGAGCATGTACACCTCCACGTACGAGGGGATCACGCTGGACCCCCTTTACACCGCCGAAAACACGAAGAACCTCGATTCTCCCCGATCGTTTCCCGGGGCGGGAAGCCTGCTGAGGGGGACGAACGCCTCCGGGTACATCGCCGCTCCCTGGGAAATCGCCCAGCCCGCGGACGCGCTTCTGCCGGAGGACGCCGGCGGGCAGGTTCGTCATGAGCTGGAGAAAGGGGCCTCCGCCGCGGCGGTTCTGCTGGACGGGGCCTCGCTCCGGGGCCTCGACGCCGACGCCGGTTCCGCGGCGGACTCGCCCGGAGTTTCGCTTTCCACGCTGGAAGACGTGGAAAAACTTTTCGGTTCCCTGAGCCTGGAGCGGTCTCCGATACACCTTTACGCGGGGGCCTCCTCAGCGCCGCTGCTGGGCTTTGTCGCCGCCTTCGCGAAAAAGCGGGGCATTCCGCTGGATCGTCTGAGCGGCTGCATCGGCGCGGATCCCTTCGGGGCCTGGCTGCAAAACGGAGCCCTCTGCTGCGGCACGGACCGCCTTTTCGACGAAATGGCCCAGGGCATTCTCTGGACGGAGAAACACATGCCCCGTATGCGAACGGTTCTGATTCGGGGGTCCGTCGTGCACAACGGAGGGGGCAACGCCATTCAGGAGGCCGGAGGGGCTCTGGCCGCCGCCATCGAGGCGATTCGGGCCATGAGCGCCCGGCAGGTGGACGTGAACGCCTTTGCCCGTCACCTGCGGTTCGAGTTCTCCCTTGGCTCCAACTTCTTCATGGAAATCGCGAAAATCCGCGCCGTCCGCGAAATCTGGGCTCAGATCGTGGATGCCTTCGGAGGGGAGGAATCGGCGAAAAAAGCCAATATTTTCGGACGAACCTCCTTCTTCACGAAAACGCTTTACGACCCTTACGTCAATATGCTGCGGAACACGACGGAGGCTTTTTCCGGCGTTCTGGCGGGACTCGACGGCCTGACCGTGGGCTGTTTCGACGAGGCGGCGGGGCCCGGCGACGAATTTTCCCGTCGCATCGCGCGGAATACGCAAATTCTTCTGAAAGAGGAATTTTCTCTCCTTCAGCCCGTCGATCCGGCGGGAGGGGCCTGGTATCTGGAAACCCTGACGGACACGCTGGCCCGCAAAATATGGGAGTGGATTCAGAACATCGAAAAGGAAGGGGGCTTTTCCGCCGGAGTCCGGTCGGGAACCCTGCAGTCCTCGGTGGAAAAAATCCTGGCGGAGCGCTTCAAAAGACTGGCCTCCCGTTCCGACAGGGCGGTGGGAACCAACATGTACCCCAACATGGAAGAAACGGAAACCCTTTCGAAAAACGGGAAAAACGAAGGGGAAGACCCATCCCGCGCCCGCGGCCGGCGCCTTGAGACGCTGAAAAAATTCCGCGCCGCCCGGGACGGGGGAAAATGCCAAAAGGCCCTGGAACAGGTGACCGTCAGTGGTCTCGCGGGCGGGGAGCCTGTGGATCGGATCGTCCTCGCGGCGGAGGCTGGCGCGACCCTGGGAGAGGTGCGAGCCCGACTGAACGACGGACAGGCCCCCGACATTACGCCTGTCGCCGCCCATCGCTGGACGGAGCAGTACGAGGCGCTGCGGCTGCGAACGGAAAAATTCAGGCAGGACAGGGGGAGCAGCGTCAAAATTTTCCTGGCCAACATGGGGCCCATTCCCCAGCACAAGGCCCGCGCCGATTTCATCACGGGCTTTATGGAGGTCGCCGGCTTCGACGTGCTGAAAAACAGTGGTTTTCCCACAACGGAGGAATGCGCCGCCGCAGCGGCGGCCAGCGGTGCGGACGTGGCCGTGATCTGCTCCACGGACGATTCCTACCCCGAGCTGGTTCCGCCTCTGGCGCGTTCCATCCGGGAAAAGGCGCCGGGTCTGAAAATTTTTCTGGCGGGCGCTCCCAAAGAGGAGTTCAAACAGTCTTATCTCGACGCCGGAGTGAACGATTTCATCAGCGTGCGCTCCAACTGTCTTTCCGTGCTGACGGATTTACAAAAAGCAAAGGGGATGTTTTAAATGGGCGGCGGCAGCAAAAATCCGGATTTCACCCAAATCGCCTTTCGGGATCCGGCCCGTCCCGGAAATTCCGGGAAAAAACAGTGGGAAGGACGCTTCAGAGAAGAAACGGGCCAAGCGCCGGAAGCGTCCCGGGCGCAGACGATGGAGCAAATCGACGTTCTGCCGCTTTACACGGAAGAAGCGTACCAGGGGATGCTTCACCTGAACACCATGCCGGGTCTGCCTCCTTTTCTCAGGGGACCCTATCCGACCATGTACGTCACCCGTCCCTGGACCGTGCGTCAGTACGCCGGATTTTCCACCGCGGAGGAAAGCAACGCTTTTTATCGAAGGAACCTGGCCGCCGGGCAGAAGGGACTTTCCATCGCCTTCGACCTGGCCACCCATCGGGGCTACGACTCCGACCATCCCCGGGTGGTGGGGGACGTGGGCAAGGCCGGCGTGGCCGTGGACTCCATTCTCGACATGGAGATTCTTTTCTCCGGAATTCCGCTGGATCAGATGTCGGTTTCCATGACCATGAACGGAGCGGTTCTGCCCATCATGGCCTTCTACATTCTCGCGGCCGAAGAGCAGGGCGTGGACCGGTCCGTCCTGAACGGAACCATTCAGAACGACATTCTGAAGGAGTTCATGGTCCGGAACACCTATATCTATCCGCCCAAGGCCTCGATGCGCATTATCGGGGACATTTTCGCCTATACGTCGAAGTACATGCCGAAGTTCAACAGCATCAGCATTTCCGGGTATCACATTCAGGAGGCGGGGGCCACGGCGGACATTGAGCTGGCCTACACCCTGGCGGACGGCCTGGAATACCTGCGAACCGGAGTAAAAGCCGGTTTGTCCATCGATGCCTTCGCCCCGCGGATTTCGTTTTTCTGGGGAATCGGCAAGAACTATTTCATGGAGGTTGCAAAAATGCGGGCCGCGCGCATGATCTGGGCTAAAATCGTCCGGTCCTTCGGCCCCAAAAACGCGAAATCCATGGCACTTCGAACCCACTGCCAGACTTCCGGTTGGAGCCTTACGGAACAGGACCCCTTCAACAACGTGGAAAGAACCTGTATCGAGGCCATGGCCGCGGCTTTGGGCCACACCCAGTCTCTGCACACCAACGCCCTGGACGAGGCGATTGCGCTTCCCACGGACTTCTCGGCGCGCATCGCCCGAAACACGCAGCTTTACATTCAGGACGAAACCAAAGTCTGCAAGGTCATCGATCCCTGGGGCGGGTCGTACTACGTGGAATCCCTGACGGACGCTCTTCTCCGGAGGGGCTGGGCCCATATTCAGGAGGTGGAGGGTCTGGGTGGAATGGCCGCGGCCATCGACACCGGCCTGCCGAAGATGCGAATCGAGGAAGCCGCCGCCCGTCGTCAGGCTCATATCGACTCGGGCAGGGAGAAAATAGTGGGAGTCAACGACTTCCGTCTGGATAAGGAAGACCCTCTGGAGATTCTGGAGGTGGACAACAGCGCCGTTCGCGAGGCTCAGATCGCCCGCCTGAAAAAACTCCGCGCCGGCCGCGATCCGGAAAAGGTGAAATCCTGTCTTGAGGCCATCACCCATTCCATGGAAACCGGCGAGGGCAACCTGCTGGAGCTCGCGGTGGACGCGGCCCGGGCCCGAGCGTCGCTGGGCGAAATTTCGGACGCCGTGGAAAAGGTCTGCGGGCGGCACAAAGCCGTCATCCGCTCCATTTCCGGAATCTACGGCAGCGAGTTTGCCGACGAGGAAGTCATTGAGGAGGTGCGGGCCATGACCAGCGCCTTCGAGGCCAAAGAGGGCCGGCGTCCCCGGATTATGGTGGTGAAAATGGGTCAGGACGGCCATGACCGTGGAGCGAAGGTCATCGCCACCGCCTTTGCGGACATGGGGTATGACGTGGACGTGGGGCCGCTGTTCCAGACCCCGGCGGAGGCGGCCCAGGCGGCCGTGGACAACGACGTGCACATCGTGGGGATGAGCTCTCTGGCCGCCGGGCACAAGACCCTTCTGCCTCAGCTTGTGGAGGAGCTCCGCAAACTGGGTCGGGAGGACATCATGGTCGTCATCGGCGGGGTCATTCCGGCTCAGGATTACGACTTCCTGCGTCAGAACGGCGCTTCCGCCATCTTCGGACCCGGCACGGTCATCCCCGTGGCGGCCAAACAAATTATGGAGGAATTGAATCGACGTGTCTCCCAATAAGTACGGGCAGCCCTCCGAGGAAGCCTACGTCGAGGGGGTGCTTCAGGGTGACCGGACGATGCTGTCCCGGGCGATCACCCTGGTGGAAAGCAACGCCGCAAAGCACTTCGATATGGGACAGCGGGTTATTCGAAGCCTGCTGCCCCATACGGGAAAATCCGTCAGGGTCGGCATCACGGGCGTTCCCGGCGCGGGGAAAAGCACCTTTATCGAGGCTCTGGGCCTCTGGCTTTGCCGTCAGGGGCACAGGGTGGCGGTTTTGGCGGTGGACCCCAGCAGCAGCGTCAGCGGAGGAAGCATTCTGGGCGATAAGACGCGCATGGAGCACCTGACCCGGGAGCCCCACGCGTTTATACGGCCGTCTCCGTCAGGGGGCACTCTGGGAGGGCTGACCCGCAAAAGTCGGGAAACCCTCCTTTTGTGTGAGGCCGCCGGATATGACGTCATTCTGGTGGAAACGGTGGGAGTGGGGCAGGGGGAAACAACGGTCCGGTCCATGGTGGATTTCTTTCTGCTGCTGGTCATCACCGGCGCGGGGGACGAGCTTCAGGGGATGAAAAAGGGCGTCATGGAGCTGGCGGACGCCGTTCTCGTCAACAAAGCGGACGGGAGCAACAAACTGCAGGCCGACGCGACCCGGGTCGACTACGAGAGGGTCCTTCACTGGCTGCGGCCGGCGACGGAGGGCTGGACCACCCGCGCCTGCACCTGCTCCGCTCTGGAGGGCTCCGGCATAAAGGAAATCTGGGACGTGATTCAGCAGTTCATGCGGCAGGTTCGGGAGAGCGGCGTGTTCGACGCGCGCCGCAGACAGCAGACCCTGTCCTGGGTTTACGGCATGATCGAGGAGCGTCTTCAGAAGGATTTTTACGACTGTCCGGCGGTGGCCTCGGCCCGAACAGACGTGGAAAACAAACTCCTGAAAGGCGAAATTTCGGCCACGCAGGCCGCTCAGGATCTGCTCAGCCGCTACCGCGCGGCAGTGAGTTAAAGTGTAAACTTTACGAAGTCGGCCCGATGGATATGGGCTGTAAGGCGTATAATACTGATTTAGAAAATTCCAACAGCAGAACATGGAGGCAGGCAATGATTACGAAGATCGAGAAACGCGACGGACGTCAGGCTCCTTTCAACATTGAAAAAATAGCCAACGCAATTTTCAGAGCCCTGAACGTAACCCGGGAGGCGGAGTTATTGTCCCCTGCCGTCCCCACTTCCAGCCTGGCTTTTTCGCTGGCCGAAAAAGTCGTCGCCCGGCTGGAGACCATGCCCCGCCGCGTGCCTCTGCCCAGGGAAGAAGCGCCCGATCCGAATTTCATTGCCAGAGAGCTTTTGATCCTCGACGACGACGTCCGCGAGTACCCTCCTCACGTGGAGGAAATTCAGGACGTGGTGGAGCGGATTTTGATCGAAAGCGGCTGCGTGGAGACCGCGAAAGCCTACATCCTCTACCGGGCCCAGCGCAGCCGGGTTCGGGACATGAACAACAGGCTCATGAGCATCTACGAAGACCTGACGTTCAAAGCCGCCCAGGATAACGACCTGAAGCGGGAAAACGCCAACATCGACGGAGACACGGCCATGGGCGTCATGCTGCGCTACGGCTCGGAAGGGGCGAAATATTTCAACGAGATTTTTCTGTTGAAGCCGGAACACGCCGCCGCCCACCGGGAGGGCGACATCCACATTCACGACATGGACTTTCTGAGCCTGACGACAACCTGCTGTCAGATCGACCTGGAGAAGCTTTTCAGGGGAGGTTTCAGCACGGGACACGGATTTCTGCGGGAGCCCAACGACATTCGCAGCTACTCCGCCCTGGCCTGCATCGCCATCCAGTCCAACCAGAACGATCAGCACGGCGGACAGAGCGTCCCCGCCTTCGATTACGCCATGGCCCCCGGCGTGTCGAAAACTTACGCGAAACTCCACGAGCAGAACCTGCGCAAGGCGATGAAGCTCATGTTCGGCGTGGAGAGCGTCGACCTTCTCCCGGAGGAGCCGGATCCCCTGCGGAGGGAGGAGCTGCGGAAAAAGCTGGAAGAAGCGGAGCGGTTTGCCCGAGACGAGGCCATGGAGGAGACGGACCGGGCCACCTATCAGGCCATGGAGGCCCTGATTCACAACCTCAACACCATGCACAGCCGGGCCGGAGCGCAAATTCCCTTCAGCTCCCTGAACTACGGGACGGACACCTCCTTCGAGGGGCGCATGATCACGAAAAACCTGCTTCTGGCCACGGATGCCGGACTGGGGAACGGCGAAACGCCCATCTTCCCCGTGAGCATTTTCAAGGTGAAGGAAGGCGTCAACTATCGTCCGGGCGACCCGAATTACGACCTGTTCCAGCTGGCCTGCCGGGTGAGCGCCAGACGGCTTTTCCCCAACTTCGCCTTTCTGGACGCGCCTTTCAACCTGCAGTATTACCGTCAGGGACGTCCTGAGACGGAGGTCGCCTATATGGGCTGCCGCACGCGGGTTATCGGCAACGTGACGGATGAAAGCCGCGAAATCGTCACAGGCCGCGGAAATTTGAGCTTCACCACCATCAATCTGCCCCGTCTGGCCCTGAAAAGTCAGGGAGACGAAAAGGAGTTTTTCCGGCTGCTGGACGGGCAAATCGATCTCGTTATCGATCAGCTGCTGGAGCGGTTCAAAATTCAGGCGAAGAAAAAAGTTAAAAACTTTCCGTTCCTGATGGGGCAGGGGATCTGGCTGGATTCCGACAAGCTCGACCGGGAGGACGAAATTGGAGAAGTTCTGCGGCACGGTTCGCTGTCCGTGGGTTTCATCGGTCTTGCCGAATGCCTGAAGGCCCTGACGGGACGCCACCATGGAGAATCCCCGGAGGCTCAGGCCACAGGGCTCGAAATCATATCCCACATGCGCCGGCGCATGGACGACGCCAGTCTGAGGTTCAAAATGAACTTCACCCTTCTGGCGACGCCCGCGGAGGGGACGGCGGGGCGTTTCGTCAAGATGGACCGGCGTCTTTTCGGCGCGCGGGAGGGCGTCACCGACCGGGAGTATTACACCAACAGCTTCCACGTGCCGGTGTATCACAAACTGACGGCCTTCGAAAAGATCCGGCTGGAGGCCCCCTATCACGCCCTGACCAACGCGGGGCACATCACCTACGTGGAGATGGACGGCGATCCCCTTCTGAACCTGGCGGCCTTCGAAAAAATCATCCAGGGCATGAAGGAAGCGGGGGTTGGATACGGGTCCGTCAATCATCCTCTGGACCGCGATCCGATTTGCGGATACACGGGCGTCATCGGGGAAAACTGCCCGCAGTGCGGACGGGAAGAGGGCGGAGTCCGCTTTGAGAGAATCCGGCGTATCACCGGCTATCTGGTGGGAACCCTCGACCGCTTTAACGACGCCAAAAAGGCCGAGGAGCGGGATCGAGTCAAGCATTGCAGCGGCCTTCATGATCTGGGAGACGGCAAAAATCCGGCTTTATGAACCTCATCCGGGTGGCGGGAATCATAGAAGAGTCCAGCGTCGACGGCCCCGGTCTGCGTTTTGT
>JAISUO010000027.1 GCA_031272035.1 Synergistaceae bacterium | reverse complement strand
TTTCGCCGCATTCTTCCTCATCGCCCATCTCAACTCCTCTGCAAAGATTTTTGCTGCTCTGCCGTGACAAAATCTCCGTCTGCCGGCAGCGGGAAAATATAAAAATATTTCTCTCCTTCGGGGAAAAGCCGGCTCACCTTTCCTGGAAGAAGAGATTCCCTTTCAACGTACTCCCGCATATATTGCTTTCAGGTTGTTTTTTCAGAGTTTATGCTTAAATATTTAAAAAATATCTTCTTATGCATATTGTGAGGAATTATAAGCATATAAAAATGGAACGTCAAGTGCTTATTTTAAAAATATATCTGTTTTAACCGAAGATTTTGGATGAATGTTTTGCCCCGGAGTCTGCCAGTCGACAAAGAAACTGCCTGCCTCTGATATTGCAGACATTCCTGTTTTTAAAAGAATTTGAACTATATTGTATAATTTATGGCAAAATTTCGTCATAAATATAAGTTATATTCTGGGAGACGGTTCATCTGAAGAATGCTCTCTGGAAAAACTGCGGGAGCTTCCGGTACTTTTTGTGTTGTCCAGGGATGAGGCCGTCATGAAAGGCAGAGATGGTGATGAAAGTTGTATCTGTCATAAATAACAAAGGCGGGGTCGGCAAGACAACCGTAACGGCCAATCTGGGGTCCTATGCGGCATCCCGGAACCGACGCGTGCTGATGATCGATGTGGACCCTCAGACAAACCTCACGTTTTCCTTTATGTCCGACTACGAGTGGAAAACGCGCTGCGCAAACAAAACCATGCTCCAGTTTCTTTCTCCCATTATCAACAACGGGCCCAGCGTCGCTCTGGAATCCCTTGTCACAAATATTTCGCTCTTCAGCACACAGGTAAAATTTGATTTGATATGCTCTCATTCGGGGCTTGTGAATCTTGACATCTCTCTGGCGCAGAGGCTGGGAGAGTCCGGGACGGAGCAGTCCGCCGAGAATTTCCTGACCGTGTTTGGATACATAAAAAATGCTCTGGATAATATGAAAAGAGACGAAACTTATGACCTTGTGCTCATTGACTGTCCTTCCAGCTTCAATATCGTAACAAAAGCCGCATTTGCCGCGAGCGATTACTATGTCGTTCCCGTCCAGCTGGATCAGTTTTCCTTAAGCGGACTGGATCTGCTTACAAAAAAGAACGCCTCTTCCTTCATCGAAGAGTACAATTCCTGCTGCCAGCAGGTCAGTGAGGGGAAAAACGAGGCAATCAACCCTCAAAACATAGGAGTATTGCCGGTGATGGTTTCTTATGCAAAGGGCACAACCCTCATAAAGGCCCAGTCAAAAGTCGTCGCGCAGCTCAAAAAAGATAAACAGCCTTTATTCGAGACATATATTCAGGATAACCCCACATTTTTTCAGGCCGCTCAGGAAATGTGCATTCCGGCGGTTCTTTCACCCATCAATCTGCCGATTCCCAAAACGATTAAAACGGAGCTGGCAGCCATCGGGGACGAATTTATCAAAAGAACAGGCATCTAAAGGGTGAAACTGGTCTCTCACGGGGCTTTGCCGCAGGCGGACGACGTGTTACAATACCTTTGTTTATTATTCACTTCTTTATAACGTCACATATTGAGTCGTACAAAGCAGAGGAGGGGACGAACATGAAAAAGGTTTTCGTGTTGAAAGGACTTGTCGTATGGGCGCTGCTGATGCTTTCGACGACGGCCTTCGCCGCTCCGCTGACTGTGTACTCCAGCGTCGACGAGGAAAACGGCAGAGCGATTCTCGCCGCCTTCACCCGAGCGACGGGCGTCGAGGTGGAGGCGGTATTCCTTTCCTCCGGACCGGCAATGAGCCGCATCGAATCCGAAAAAGCCGAGCCTCAGGCGGACGTCTGGTTCGGCGCGCCCGCCGAAAATCACGTTTTGGCCAAAGAGCAGGACCTCACGCAGTCTTATATCCCCAAAGAAGTGAAAAATCTCGCACCCTTTTTCAAGGATCCGGATGGATACTGGCACGCCTTTTACATGAACCCGCTGGGTCTCGGCGTGCTGACCCAGGAGCTCGCGAAGACGAAAAAACCGGCTCCGAAAACCTGGCAGGACCTCCTGAAACCCCCTTACAAAGGCATCATTCAGATGCCCTCCCCTCAGTCCTCGGGAACGGCTTACTCGCTGGTCTGCACGCTGATTGAGCTGTGGGGCGAAGAGAAGGCCTTCGACTTCATGAAAAAACTGCACCCCAACATTCAGGCCTACACCCAAAGTGGCACCGGTCCCGCTCAGAGCCTCGCCGCCGGAGAAACACAAATTGCCATTCAGTTTACGCCCGGGCTTTTGAAACTCGCGGGTACGGGATTTCCCGTCGACGTCTTTTTCCCCGAGGAAGGCGTGGGATTCGAGGCCGCCGCCATATCCATCCTGCAGGGGGCCAAAAATCTGGAGGCGGCCAAAACTCTGGTGGACTGGATTATCAGCAAAAACGGTCAGAGGGCCATCGTCGAGGCAAAAACGTACTTCTTCCCCGTGCGGGGCGACGTCTCCGCGGAGAAGGGGTTACCGACACTCCACGAGATCAAGCTGATCAACTACGACCGGGAGAAGGCGGCTCAGAACAAAAAACGCATAGTGGACCGCTGGCTCTCGGAGGTCAGTTCCGAAAAATGACGTCGGGGCAGAGGTTCTGAACTTCAGGGCTTTTTTGACTTTTTGATCTCTCTGCCCAGCCCGCGAATAAACACCCAACCCTGCCAGAGCCCCAAAAGACTGGCGGCGATGGGCATGATTACGACCCAAACGGAGGACCAGCCTCTGCGTCCCATCCAGTCCGCGATATACACGCCGGCAAAAACGTAACCGCCCATGAGAAACGCCGCCGAGAGCATCCGCCCGAAGAAAAACACTCCGGACAGCGAATTGACGGGATTTTTTCCCGTCTTATTTTCCTTTTCCCGGTCTGATTCCCGATCAAGGTGCGATGCCATGGCCTGCCTCCCTGTTGTGTATTTTATTCGATCTTCGTGTTTCGTGTTTTATAATAACTCAGTCAAGTTCACTTTCTCAGGTTTTGGAGGTGTCGCCCTGATTCATCTGACAAAACTCCTTCGCGGCGGAACCTTTCCCGGAGATGGGGCGCGTTTTCCTCCTTCGGGGCGTCAGGTTCCTCCCGTCATTGTGTGGCACATGACCAACGCCTGCAATCTCAGGTGTCGGCACTGTTATGCTTCCGTCCCCTCCCACGCTCCCATGACGCGGGAGGAAACCTTTGCCTTTCTGGAGTATATCGCAAAACTGAAGCCTCCGTCTCTGCTGCTGTCCGGCGGAGAACCTTTGATGCATCCCGATTTTTTTGAAATTGTCTCCCACGCCGCGGCCCTGGGACTGAAAATCTCCCTCTCCACCAACGGGACGCGGATTGACCAACGGACAGGAACTTTTTTAAAAGAACAGGGCGTCGGATACGTCGGGGTCAGTCTGGACGGGGGAGATAATAATCCACACGACGCCTTCCGGGGCGTGGATGGCGCTTTTGAGCGGGCACTGACCGGCATACGCGCCCTTAAAACAGCGGGTTGCCGCGTGGGGCTGCGATTTACGATGGCCCGTCCCCTGCTGCCGGAGCTTCCCCGCGTGGCATCCCTGACGACGAAACTGGCCGTCGACCGGATTTGTTTTTACCACTTCATCCCCTCTGGAAGAGGTCGGGAGGAAAAGGCGTTCGTCCCCTCCCGCGGGGAAATGCGGGACGTCCTTCGATATTTGTTCGGGTGGGCCGACCAGGGGCAGGCGCCTGAAGAGGTGCTGACGGTCGGGAACTTTGCGGACGGTATTCTGCTTTACCTGACTCTGAAGGAAAACGACGACCCCCGGGCGGAAGGCGTTCTCGCTCTCCTGTCCGCCGGCGGCGGAGGCCGCAGCGGACGCGGTATCCTCTCCGTGCGATGGGACGGGATTACTTTCGCCGATCAGTTTTCCTGGCACCGTCCGATCGGGCACTGGACCCGCATCGCGACACATCTCCGCGGGGAAAAAGAAACGTCCCCCCGATTGCCGGCCCTCGGCGGGCGCTGCGGAAGGTGCCGCTGGCTGCCGCTCTGCCGGGGAAACATGCGCGCCCGGGCCTGGGCTCTGACCGGCGACCCTCTGGGCGAAGACCCCGGCTGCACGCTGGAGGATCGGGAAATCTCCGAAAAAGGAGCGACTTATCCATGATTTTATCCACAATTTTCGAAAAAAATTCAGATAAACAGTTTTTAAAAAAACGACTGGCCGAACGCCTTCAGGCCGGACTGCCCTTCACGCCATTTCCCTGGCGAAAGATCGCCGAAGAGCTGAACTGCGAGGAGACGACGGCTCTGCGCCTGACCGACGACATGATACAGGAGGGTCTCATTCGCTCCTTCGGGGCTTTTCTGGATTTCGAAAAGATGGGATACGAAGGATTCCTTTGCGGCCTCGTCGTTCCCGAAGGCGACATCCCCTCTGTCGCCGCCCGCATTGCCTCGCCCTCACGGCAGGAGGTCACGCACAGTTACATCCGGGGACACGAGGTGAACCTCTGGTGCACGGCCCTGCTGAAGGGCCCGGCCGCAAAAAAGCGCTTTCTGGAGGACCTGCGTCTCACCGGCTGTCCTTCCGTCGCGCTGAGGACGACGACCCGCCTCAAACTGAAACCCGTCTTCCGCTTGTCCGACGCTCCGGAGACAAATACGAAACGGGATTTTGAGGCATTGGATTCAGATGAATCAGGTTTGCATGAAAAGATAATAAATGAAAAGACAATACAGGGGGAAAAAATCACCGCCGGGGACTCCGCCGTTCTGGCTTCATTGCAGATTCGTTTCCCCGTCACAGCGCGCCCCTTCGCCGAGGCGGCGCGCCGGGCGGGAACAACGGAGAACGCCCTGCTGGAACGGCTGAAACGATTGAAGAGAACGGGCGTCCTTCGACGTATCGGCGCGTCTCTCGACCACCGCCGCCTCGGCTGCGAGGCCAACGCCCTCGTCGCCTGGGACGTGGGAAACAGAGAAAGCGCCGGGCGGGAGGCCGGAGAAAAAGCCTCGCGCTTTCCCTGGGTCAGTCACTGCTACCTGCGCGAGTCCGTCACGAATACCCTGTCGTTCTCCTGGCCCTACAGGCTTTACACGATGGTCCACGCGCACGCCCCCGCCCTCCTCGGCAAACATCTCCTCAACATGCGGACCGCCCTCGCCCCACGCTCCTTCGTGGTTCTTCCGACTGTGCGGGAACTGAAGAAAACCCGCTATCTCCTCTGGTCTCTTCCCGCTCCGGAACAGTTCGTCAAAGGCTGAACCGGGCGACCTGTCCCTGCATTCCGTCGGCGATGCCGGACAACCGGCGGGTGGAGTTCTCGATCTCGGAGAGACGGGACGACTGCTGATCCACGTCGTTGACGATGTTCTTCGCGGAGGCCGAGGTTTTGGCGCAGATTTCGTCCAGCGACTCCGCGGAGCTCCGCACCGAAGCGCTGGAGCTGGAGAGGTTGTCCATCACCGAAGACACCTTGTGAATCTCCTCGTTCAGCGCCTCAATGTTGGAAATGATCTCCTTCAGAATGGTGGCGTTCTGAGTCACGGCATCCACGCCTTTGGCGGATTCCGAGACCCCCACGTCCATCAGGGAGACCGTTCTCTCCGTTTCTTCCTGAATGGCCGCGATCTGCTCGGATATTTTCTCCGTCGCCTGCCGGGACTGCTCGGCGAGCTTGCGGACTTCCTCCGCCACCACGGCGAAGCCCCTGCCGTACTCCCCGGCTCTGGCGGCTTCTATGGCCGCGTTCAGAGCCAGCAGGTTCGTCTGGTCAGAGATGGAGTTGATCAATCCGATGATTTCGCTGATCTGTTTCGATTTTTCCCCGAGAGTTCTTATGGCGTCCGCGGTTTGTTTCGTCGTTCCGGCAATGCTGTCCATCTGGGCCAGAACCCCCGAAAGGGAGGCGTTGCCCTTCTCGGCCATGGCTGAGGTTTCCATCGACTTCTCCGACAGAGAATCGCTGATGGAGGCCACATTCTCAACTCCGCTGATGATTCCCTCGATAGCTCCGGTCATGTCCTTGACGGATTTGAACTGCGCCTCGGTCTGGTCCGAGATGTCCCGGGCCGTGGCGGTGATGTCCCGGGCCGAACGGGTGGATTTTTCGGTCATGTCCGAAAGGGTGCGGCTCGCGCTGAAAAGGTCCTGGGACGAGTCGTTCAACTGCCTCAGCAGCGAGGAAAGGTTTTCGGTCATGTCGTTCATGGATTTTTCGAGAACTCCGATCTCGTCCTTTCTGTCGCCGCGTCCGACGACTCCCACGTTCAGGTTGCCGTCGGCCATTTTCCGGGAAACGGCGGCGAGCTCCAGTATGGGTTTGGCGAACCGCTTCGTGCAGACGAAAACCACCGCAAGGACAATGACCAGCATGGACAGAAACGCCACCGTGGAAAACAGGGTCATCTTCTCAATGTAGGCGTTTCCCTCCGCCAGCCAGGTCTCCATGTTGTCGTCGATGATCGCGTTCCAGTCCTCCGTCCAGAAACCGGTTCCGATGACCCATTTCCAGGGAGTGAACTCTATGGAAAAACCGACTTTGGGCTTACCGGTGTTCTCTCCCGGCTTGTCGTAATAAAACTCCGTGAAGTCCCCACCCGGCTTCATGCCGGACTGAATGATGGCCCGGATGTGCTCCATCCCGTTGGCGTCCCTGGCGGTTATGCGGTTTTTTCCCTCTATCTGGGGGGTTATCGGATGGAGAATGTTGATGCCGTCCGTCTGGTCTATCCAGAAGTAATTGCCTCCAGAGACCGCCAGTTCCTTGTTCTCCGTGTCGTAACGGATGACCCTGACCGTTTCCCGGGCCATTGTCTGAGCCTCTTCGAGGGTCATTTTGCCTTCCTTTGCCTGGGTCTCGAAGAAGCGGAAAACAGAATCCACCGCCAGAGTGATGTCCTTCATGTTCCTCATCTGCGACTGAAGCAGCGCCTTTCGGGTGTCCTCCAGACTGTGGCGGTAAACCGCCCTGATTCCGTACACCTGAAAAACCGTGGCCACTCCCATGACAAAGACGAGCAGGGCGGCGATCGCCAGCGTAAGTTTATAACGCAAACTCATTAATTCTACCTCCGCTTATTTCAGGAATAATTTCAGAAAACACTGATTAACCTCCCAGTGACCTGTGGAGATCCGGTGAAGAAACTCGACAGGGCAAAGATTTAGCGCAGTTGAACGGCAGAGCGGTCTGATATAGAAACTGAATGATTCCCAGGATTTCATAAGTTCGTCGGTTCTTTGCCTATCCGCCTCCTGATTTTAATCAGTTTTTTCTAAAAACAACCACAATTATATAAAAGAGCTATTTTTTTGTCTAATGTGAAATAGCGTATAAAAAATACGACAGAGAGGGTAGTCCGGGAGTTTGGAAGATCTCCAACCCCCCGGCAGCAGGTGAAATATAACCGGTTAAACGCAGGATAAATCTGTTCTGTTACGCCGCCGGTCTGTCCGCGTTGGCGTTGAACGACTGAATGGTTTCTTTGAGTTTCCCCCAGGCGACAACTTTATTGTCCCGTCCCCACACTTCGCTTACGCTCAGTCCATTGAAAAAATCTTCGTCCCGCATTTCTTCCAGCGGCAGGGTTCCATGACTTTTCAGCCAGTCCACGATGCAGTGCACCATGGCAATTTGCTCCTCCGAATAGAGCGCGGCGTCAAGAAATTCAGAGAAAGCCGCATTGACGGCTTCTGGCGACAGCCCGGTCAATCCCCGCACAAAACACCCTAAAGTCAAGCCTTCCGCCGCTTTGTCGTATTCATCCTTTGTACCGACCTCGTTCCAGAAAATCCGCTCCAACTCCTTCCAGTCTTCACCGGAAAGCCGCTGGTTGTTTTTCAGCTTTTGAAGGGAAGGTTTGTCGCCGTTCTCCTCCACGTAGCGATTGGCCCGGCGGTAGTAGCTTTCCAGAGCAGGATCGCCCGGGAAGGGCGCCCCTTCCCGCTCAAACAACACAGTGTCCGTGATGTTGATAACTCTGGTTTTGATTTCATTTTTTAAGCAGTACATCAGTTCACGAATCGTCTGACGCACGTCGTCCAGTTCCTGCAGGGTCGCATTCTCCCAGAAATCGTCCTCCTGAATCCTGCAAATCGTCTTTATGCTGCGGAGAACGTCGGGAAGCGTCCCTT
>JAISUO010000026.1 GCA_031272035.1 Synergistaceae bacterium | reverse complement strand
CGCTTTACAAGCTGTGGGGAGCTGCGCGCGATAAAGTTCTCGCCTATGCAAGCGCGTTTGAATTGGGAACCCCAAAAGATCGTGCAGAACAGGCTCAACGTTATCTGAGCGAAGGGTTTAAAGCCCTTAAAATCAGGCTTCATGCGGATACTGTACAGGAAGATCTGGCCTATGTAGACGAAATCAAGAAGGCTATCGGAGATAAAATGAAAATCATGGTTGATGCCAACCAACCGACGGACAACGTACTGAGTTTCACTTCTGGACCGAAATGGGACTATAAACGTGCGCTCACCACAGCTCTAGAATTACAGGACAGAGGCGTAGTTTGGCTGGAAGAACCGCTTGGACGCTGGCAATTCAATGATTTAGCAGCTCTTTTAGAGAAAATGACGTCGCTCTACATTGCAGGCGGCGAAGGTAACACTCCGCTTCACGAGTTTTTGTGGATTATGGAGAAACACGCTCTTGATATCGTACAGCCTGACGCGGTCTATGAATCCTTGACCCAAGTGCGTAAAATCATGGCTCTTTGCGAGGCATTCAACGTCCATTTCGTTCCGCATCACGGGCTATGCGGTATTGGCCTTGCTGCTACCCTGCACCTGCTGTGCACCTATTCCGGCTGGACGTGGGCGGAATATATGTACGACCCTCCTTATCGCACAATCGAAAATTATCAATGTCTGGGAGGGATTATCACAACTCCGCTCAAAATAGATGCCGAAGGCTGTCTTTCTCCATCTCCTCTCCCTGGTTTAGGTATTGAGATCGATATGGACAGAGTGAAGCAATATTCGGTATAGCGATATCGACCAAATAACAAAAAGAATTTATCCCGCTTTATATGCGTGAAAAAGGTCTTACTTGCCGTTTTCTCCCTCTGGAGCGGAATAAGGAAAGCCCGAAAATGACCTGGCGGGCAAAAAATTCTGCTTGACGAACGGGAAGAAGAGGATATAATCATTTACGTCTAAAAGGGTGTATATTGTATTATTACAATTGAAGACTCTTATCGAGAGAGGTGGAGGGACTGGCCCGATGAAGCCCGGCAACCTGAAAATGTCAGGTGCCAATACCAGCAGCTCCGCGGAGTGATCCGGGATCTGGATGATGAGAGGGAGGGTATTCGGCGGATTGTGAAGCGCTCTTCCTTAATGGATGGAGCGCTTTTTTAGTGCGTAATTATACCGGGAGGCTGACAATAATGGCAAAGGCGGAAAAATTTATTTTTTCTTCGGAATCTGTTACGGAGGGACACCCCGACAAGATAGCGGATCAGATTTCCGACGGGGTTCTGGACGCGATTCTGCGGGACGACCCGACCGGACGCGTGGCCTGTGAAACTTTGTGTACGACAGGCTTGGTGATGGTGGCGGGAGAAATTACGACCAAAATTTACGTCGATATACCGAAACTGGTGCGCGAAATCATCAAGGAAATCGGCTATACTCGCGCCAAATACGGATTTGACGGTGAAACCTGCGCCGTGATCACCTCCATAGACGAGCAGTCCAGCGACATTGCCCAGGGCGTCGACGGCGTAGACACCGGCGCGGGAGACCAGGGGATGATGTTCGGCTACGCCTGCAACGAGACGGAGGAATATATGCCGATGCCCATCGCTCTTGCCCACAAGCTGGCCCGTCAGCTGACCAGCGTGAGGCGGGACGGGACGATCACCTATCTTCGACCGGACGGCAAGACGCAGGTTTCGCTGGAGTACGAGGGCAGCAGAGCGGTACGGGCCGATACCATCGTCGTTTCCACTCAGCATCATCCGGAGGCGACCCTGAAGGAAATCCGAACCGACATCATTGAGTACGTCATCAGCCCCGTCGTGCCCGGACACCTTATCGATTCCAACACCCGCATTTTTGTCAATCCCACAGGACGCTTCGTGAAGGGCGGCCCCATGGCGGACACCGGGCTCACCGGGCGAAAAATCATCGTGGATACCTACGGCGGCTGGGTTCCCCACGGAGGCGGCGCCTTCTCCGGCAAGGATCCCACCAAGGTGGACCGCAGCGGCGCCTACATTACCCGCTACGCCGCCAAGAACGTGGTGGCGGCAGGCATAGCGGACCAGTGCCAGATCCAGGTGGCCTATGCCATCGGTATACCTCAACCGGTGTCTCTCTGCGTCAATACTTACGGCACGGGGAAAATTTCCGACGAGAAGATCACGGCGCTGGTGCGGCGGCATTTCGATTTTCGTCCGGCGGCCATCATTCGGGACCTGGACCTGCGGAAGCCCCAGTATCGCGCTCTTGCAGCCTATGGGCATATGGGACGCATCGACATCAGCCCCATGCCGGCCTGGGAGAAGATCGACCGCGCCGAGGTTCTGCGAAAAGACGCGGGACTGTAGTTTTTGAAATTTCGCAGTTCTCTCAAAAGATTGCCTCAGTGACGAGCCGGAGGTTTTCCGGCAATGAGAACTCCAAAACCCATTGGTTTACAGACTGATGGGTTTTTGACGTTCTTCGTATTGCAGATCCGGCCTGGGCAGCAGAAGTTCTCTCAGGCGCGAGGCGCGAAACTCCAGATCCGCCGCCGCCCTGGCGATGGGGTCCGAGACCGCGCCGAGGCGTGTGATGACGGGAGCGGAGGCGGTGTTTCCGCAAAGACGCAGGAGTTTTCGTCCCCGCTGATTGTATCCCAACACCCGGATATAGGGCGGGCTGCGCCGGCTCAGGGCCAGCGCCGTCCACCGGTCGGCTCCCGTGAGAAAGCGTATGGCCTGACGCTGAATGCGGCTTCGGGTGTAGCGGGCGCAGACGCAGCGTCCGACAAAGTCCTCCCAGGAGTCTGCCCGCGGGCTGTGTTTCAGAAACAGGTTTTCAAGTCCCTCGTCCATTCCCGGACAGAGCCGGAGCTCCTCCTTCGACGTCCGATTGAGAAGGCCGCGCAGCAGGGCCCACAGGTTTTCCACTCCCAGGCAGAGTCGTCCCCGTTTCTCTTCATCTTCAAGAACGGCCAGCGAAGATGCGGGCAGGGCCTCCCTCACCCAGCCCGTCAGAGATTCGCTCAAAAGTTTCTTTGCCGTCAGCGTCTGCCGGATGGCCGCCGCGCTGGCCAGCTTTCCCGGGGAGAGGTCGTGGTAGCCTTCTCCCTGGCGTTTTACGGGCAGGGGAATCAGGTCGTACTTTTTTCTTCGGAGGTGCAGTATGTAGGCCAGGGCCAGGATGTCGTTGGGAGCGAGCAGGGGAGGGGTCACGTTTGAAGAAAGTTCTCGTTCCAGCGCTCCCGCGACGGCTTTAGGATAGGATTGCCCCCGTTTGAGATTTTTTTTGAGATTCAGCTTGAAAGACAGCGGCTCCTCGCTTAAAATATTTAAGATTGTATTGGAATTTTCGTTTGCGGAAAAAGGGGATTCCGCCGCGAAAAGGCGTTCCGTGCCGAAAGAGAGATGGGTAACGAGCCCTGTTGCGGCCAGAATGTCCACCGCGCCCCGGGCAAATTCGGGAGCCGCGTTGCAGGCGAAGGCGAAAGGCAGCTCCAGCGCCAGATCGGCTCCGTTTAAAAGAGCCATGCGGGTTCGGGCCCACTTGTCGGCCAGAGCGGGTTCGCCCCGCTGAGTGAAGGAGGACGACAGGGTCACAAGGACAGGAACTTCCGCGCCCAGGGCCTCCCGAGCTCGTTGGATGTGCAGGGCGTGTCCGTTGTGAAAGGGGTTGTATTCCGCAATAATTCCAATAGCGGTTTGAGCGTCGCGGATTATCGTCTTCATTGTATTATTATATTCTTCTGCGGCAGAAACGGCAAAACAAAAAGGGGGTTCTCCCCCTGTTGCGAAGGGCAGGTTGTAAAGTATGAAAATTTTGGTTATCAACTGCGGAAGTTCGTCTCTGAAATATCAGCTTTTCGACATGGAGAAGGAAAATGTGCTGGCAAAGGGCCTGGTGGAGCGCATCGGAATCGAAGGTTCGCGCATAAAGCACACGAAGACGGGAATGGACGCCGTTGTAACCGAAACGCCCATTCCGGATCATAAGGTTGGCATAAGACTGGTTCTGGATGCGCTGCTGAACAAGTCTCACGGAGTTCTTTCCTCCCTGGAGGAACTTTCTGCGGTGGGGCATCGAGTTGTTCACGCGGGGGAGAAATTTGCCAGTTCCGTTCGGCTGGAGCCGGAGGTTCTGGCGGCGCTGAAGGAGTGCATTCCCCTGGCGCCTCTGCACAACCCCGCGAACATCATGGGTATCGACGCCGTCACCGACGCCCTGCCGAAGATTCCCCAGGTGGGGGTGTTCGACACCGCCTTTCACCAGACCATGCCTCCCTTCGCCTATATTTACGGCATTCCCTACGGTTATTACTCGAAATACGGGGTGCGGCGCTACGGGTTCCACGGCACCAGCCACTACTACGTGGCGGGACGCGCGGCCGCCATGCTGAACAAGCCCCTCGAAAAATTGAAGATCGTCACCTGTCACCTGGGTAACGGCAGCTCCATCACCGCTGTGGACGGCGGAAAATCGGTGGATACCTCCATGGGGTTCACGCCTCTGGCGGGAGTCCTGATGGGAACCCGAAGCGGCGATATTGACCCGGCGCTGACGGGATTTTTGGCCGGAGCGGAGAAACTTTCCCTGAAGGAAATCGATGAACTGCTCAACAAAAAGAGCGGCCTTTTGGGGATCAGCGGTCTCAGCAGCGATCTTCGGGACATCGAAGCGGCCGCGGACCGGGGAGAAAACCGTTCCAAACTGGCCCTGCAGGTACTGACCTACGGTATTAAAAAATATATCGGAGCCTATGCCGCGGCCATGGGAGGCGTGGACGCGGTGGTGTTCACCGCCGGAGTGGGGGAAAACAGCTCTGTCGTCCGCTCCATGGTGTGCGACGGGCTGGAATTTCTGGGTATTGATATTGATCCGGCGAGGAACGATGTTCATTCCAAAGAGGCCTTTATCAGCTCGGACAGCTCGAAGGTGAAGGTTCTGGTCATTCCCACGAACGAGGAGCTCGTCATCGCCCGGGACACCAAACGGCTTGTGGGCCTGCACTGAACTGTTTCAAAGCCGGCGGATTTCAGAGTCGGAGGGAAGGAGACGGAGGCGAGTATTTTGACGGCGAAAAAAATGCCCGAAGGCGGGGCTTTTATCGTCGAATTGCCCCCCAGACGGGACACGGAGGCTGTCGTAGAAAAACACTGGGATCCCGACCTTTCCGGAGGAGTGACCTTCGAGGGGCAGCACTTCTGTTTTCCGGAGGGGCTTTCCGTGGACGCGGCCCTGCAGTGGATGGAGGAGTCTCTCCTGTCCGTTCGACTGTCCCTCCAGGGCCTTTTGAAGGGGGAATGCGCCCGTTGTTTGGGCGATGCTTCACTTGCAATCTCGGACGATTTGAGGTATCTTTACTATCTGCGCGGGACCGTTTTGGGGAAAGACACTCATCTTCAGTCCGACGACGGATTTCTTCCCGTTGAAATGGACGCCTGGGGGCGTACCATAAATCTTGCGGATCAGGTATGGGAAAGCCTGTGGGTGCTGTTGCCGCGAAAGTTACTGTGCCGGGAGGATTGCGCCGGGCTTTGTCAGAATTGTGGAGCGAACCTCAACGAGGGCGCTTGTTCCTGTGCTCCTCAGAGAGATGTCCGGTTCGACGCCCTGCGGGATTTCGTGGCGGATAATGAAGATGTGATGATGTAAAGATGGCGATGTAAAAACGATATAAAAATGATAAAAACCGGAAAGGGCGTTTCTTTTTCGGGAGAATAAATAAATTATCGACAGGGGTATTGTCTGAAAGGAGGAATAAAAATGGCGACGCCAAAAAGAAAGACTTCTCATGCCCGTACGGCATCGAGGAAAGCCAACTGGCTGGGAGCCCTCAGCGCGCCGGTTACGGCCAACTGCCCTCACTGCGGCGAGGCGGTGGTGAGTTACCGGGCGTGTCCGGCCTGCGGTCATTACAAAGGACGCGAAATCTTCAAACCAAAGGATACGGCGACGGCGTAATGCCGTGCTTCAATTTACTTCCCGTTTTTCCATGCCGTACTTAAACGGAAAATGCGAAAGCGCAGAGACGGACTCTGCGCTTTTTCTCTATGGATGTACATGGATGTACCCTTTCGGGCTGCGGTGGTATTACAATGGAGAAGCTGAGGTCTGAAGAAAAACAGGCGGTTTGCAGTTTGGGTTTTATCGGGGAGGTGCGGTAATCATGCAAAACGCGGATATAAAGGGAATTCTGGAAAAGATAAAAAAGGGACTGCTTGCGACGGGGGAATGGCTCTGGCTGTTCGTCGTCGCGTCCTTTCTGGAGAAGCGCAGCGCGGCCATCCGCAAGGAAGCCTGGGATATGAACGACAATCTCATGCTGTTGCTTTTTGGTGATTTTCTGGGTCTTCCCAATCCCATCTCCTACTATACGCTGGAGTTGCTCCCTTATCTGGCGGAGGAGATGCTTCCATGGCAGAGGCGTATAATGAATCGTCAGTCGGTGGCCGCGGAAAAAGCGGCTCAGTATGATTTTACTTAAAATGCAGGTATGAATATGAATACGGAGACGAAAAAGAAACGACGCCCGTTTACCTTTTTTGGAGGTAAGGGAGGAACCGGTAAAACCACCTGTGCAAGCGCTTACGGAGCCTGGCTGGCCCGGAACGGCTATAAGACGCTCCTGGTTTCCACCGACCCCGCCCATTCTCTTTCCGATGCACTGGGAGTCGCCCTGAGCGATAAAATTTTGCCGGTGCGTGAAAATCTGTGGGGCATAGAGATCGACGCCGCGGAGGAAGCAAAACGTTATATCAGCGAAATTCAGGATAAAATGCTGAGCATTGTCAGCGCGGTGATCGTGGACGAAATTAAACGCCAGATGGAAATCGCCTACATGTCCCCTGGCGCTGAAGAAGCGGCGATTTTCGACAAATTCGTCGAACTGATGGAAAACCTGGGGGATCCCTGGGAGGCCATTGTCTTCGATACGGCTCCCACGGGGCATACTCTGCGCTTGCTTTCCCTGCCGGAGATTTTGGGAACCTGGATCGACAGCCTGATTCAAAAACGCAAAAAATCCCTCGAGCTTTTTAAAATGGCGGGAAAGTTTGATGCGGATTTGATGAAACGCGCCATGGAAGACCCCGTGATCGAATCTCTGACCCGCAGGCAGAAGAAATTTGAAAAGAGCCGACAATATCTTACGGATGCCGAAAGTTCGGAGTTCTTTTTCGTTCTGAACGCCGAAAGGATGCCCATCCTGGAAACGGCCCGGGCGGTGGAGCTGTTGGAAAAGTACGGAATCCCCGTAGGAGGTCTCGTCGTCAATCGGGTGATCCCTCCGGAGGCGGGCGAGTTCTTCGCCGAGCGGCTGATTGCTCAGAAGGACTATCTGAAGGAGATCCGGGATCGCTTTGGCGCCAAAAAAATTGTTCATCTGCCTCTTCTGCGGTCGGATGTCCGCGGCATGGAGCAGGTGGATGCGGTTGCGGATTTGATAGGAGAAATTGACGCATGATTATGGGAACGTTGCAGTACGCGCCCCGCTACAGCGGACTTGGCAGTGGAGTTCAGTCGGCGCTCGAATTTTTGATTTCACAGGATCTGACCCAGCTGTCTCCGAACCGATATGCCATCGACGGAGACAGAGTGTTCTCCATCGTAGAGGAGATAAGCACCGTCCCTCACAGTGCGCGGCTTTTCGAGGCCCACAGGAATTATATCGATCTTCACATGACGCTGTCGGGGGAGGAATGGTACGGCTACGCCCCCATCAACAACATGAAACAGGTGAAGGAATACAATCCGGAAGAGGATACCAGGCTGTACGGCGGAGAAGGCGTCTATTTCAGAGTTCCGGACGGGCAGTTCGTCCTGTTTTTTCCGGAAGATTCTCATAAGCCCGGAATCACCTTCGACGTCCCGGGGATCATCCGAAAAGTGATCGTCAAAATCGGTATCGAGCCGGATAAACGGGAAAATGCATGAGGCGCGGAGCGACGTTTTGCGGATGACGCGTGATGAAATGACGTGTATGTGTAATATTATGATGGAATAATATGTGATGGATGACGTTTACTTTATGTCTCAGGCGATTCTCGAAGCGGAGCGGGCCTTCAGGGAAGGAGAGGTTCCGGTGGGGGCGGTTCTGGTGCGGGAGGGCGAAATTATCTCGAAGGGATTCAACGTGAAAACCATCGACCCCACGGCTCACGCCGAAATGCGGGTGATTCGCGAGGCGGCGGCCCGTCTTGGAGGGTGGAATCTGCGGGGGTGCGATCTGTACGTGACCCTGGAACCCTGTCCCATGTGCGCCGGAGCTGCCGTCGCCGCCCGTCTCAGAAGCGTGGTTTTTGGCGCCCGGGACCCCCGGGCCGGAGCCGTCGGGTCCCTGTACGACATTCCCCGGGACACTCGGCTCAATCACCGATGCCGGGTGCGGGGCGGCGTTTTGAAGGAGTCCTGCGCCGAACTTCTTATACGATATTTCGAAAAGCGCCGAAAAAAACTGAAAACTGAAAACGGCGCTGCGCATGAAGTAAAAGCATGATGAATCAGATGGATGCAAATGCAAATGAATGAAAATGGAACGCTAAGTGGAAGAGGGATACGCGCTTGCTGTCTACATGTTCGGATATAAAATTAGAACTTTATGAGATTGGAGAGTCCGCGAGAGATCTGGCGAAACGGCTGGACTGTTCGGAACTGACGGCGGCGGCGCTGGAGATGTACCACGGGAAGGACCTTGCCCGCGTCGATGACGTTCAGGCCTGGCTGAGGCCCCGATTCGAAGAACTGCTGGAGAACCTGAACCTGGGTTCCGCCGGAACTCTGGCGGCGGAGAAGTGGCGTTCCCGCTGTACTTTCGGCAATGTGATGGTTTACGGAGATTACGATACCGACGGGATTTCCGCCACGGTGCTGGCGATGGAGATCTTCCGCCACAAAGCCCTGGGGGTTCGCTATTTCATCCCTCGACGGGACGTACAGGGATACGGACTTCACGCCTCCATTCTGGACCGGCTGATGGAAAGCGGCTGCAATACGCTGGTGGTGGTGGACTGCGGGACGAACGACGTGGAACTTCTGGAGGGTCTGGCCCGGAAGGGCATCGATGTTTTTGTCTTCGATCATCACTCGGCGGCCAGGGGGCTCGTGCCTTTTCCCATGACGGTGAATCCCTGCATCGACGGAGACGAGACCTCGGGAAAACTTTGCGCCACGGCGGTGCTCTGGAGCTGGGCCTGGAAGGAGGAAATCGCCTCCCGCTCGATGTTGCGGTATGGACTGGACCTTGTGGCTCTGGCGACGATTTCCGACTGTATGCCCCTGAATCCCCTCAATCGAGCCATTGTCCAGCAGGGCATGGCCCTGATGAAGAACAATCCGAGACGGGGACTCGCCGCCCTTTTTGAAAAACTGGGGGTCTCCCGACAGGCGCTTTCGGAGGAACAGCTGTCCATGCGCGTTATTCCCTGCCTGAACGCCCCCGGGCGCATCGGCTGCGCGGATGTGTCGGTTCGGGTCCTTCTGGGAGCGGGAGAGCTTTATACCAGCGTGGGGGATCTCATCAAAGCCAACAGAAAGCGCCAGATGATTTCCGAGCGGATAGTGGTCAACATCTGCGAGCCGGGGGGCCCCACGCGTCATGTCATGTACGACAAAAACTGGCCCGTGGGAGTTTTGAGCGGGGTGGCCAGCCGGATTTGCAACATGCGCAAAGCCCCGGTGGCTCTGGCGGCTCCGGTGGGGGGAAAGATTCGCGGGACCCTGCGGGTTCCGGCGGGAGCCAACGCCGTCCATATTTTGAGCGTCATTTCCGAACGGCTGGATGCCTGGGGCGGCCATCGCCACGCGGCGGGATTTTCCGTGCTCTCGGACCACTGGAAGGAAGTGGAAAACAGCCTGGAAAATCTTCTTTCCGACGTGCAGGTGGAAGAAGAACACCTGAAGGCCATCGTCATTTCGCCCTCCAAAATCACGCTCAGCGACTGGAAAAAAGTGGGAGAACTGGGGCCCTTCGGCACCGACAACCCCTGCCCTTATTTTTACAGAAGCCGGGAGGACGGGGACAAAATTGTCCCTCTGGGGCGGGACGGCAAGCACAGCGCCGTCGTCGTGGACGAGGTCATGCTTCTGGCCTTCAATGCGGCCTCCGACCTTCAGGACGTCTCGTTCATGGATCGGGTGACGGGATGGGTCTATCATCCCCGTCTGGATTACTGGCGCAACGAGGAACGCGTTCAGTTCGTGCTGGACTGCGCCGTGCTTGAATGATGAGCCTGGAGAGCGGAGCCCATGCCTGAAATACCGGAAAAGAAAACCGTGAAAAACGACATCGGACTGAGAGCGGACAACGCGGAGATGAAGTCCATCCTGAACAGCGTCCCTGAGCTGTCCTGCAGCGGGGAATCCAGGGAAATGGCGAGCCTCAGAGACGCGTTTTACGCTCAGCTTCCGGAGACCAGCAGAATGGAGTCGGTGAGGACCGCCTGGCAGGAGCTGTGGGCGAAGAGTTTTCTGTACCTGCCCTCCGAGCAGATGAACCTTCTCGGGGAGGCTTTTGTCTTTTCGGGCAGGGCCCACACCGACCAGAAGCGTTCCAGCGGAGAGCCCTATATCATCCATTCTCTGAATACGGCTCTGATTCTGGCGGAGATGCAGCTTGATCCGGCCACCCTTTGCGCGGCCCTCCTCCACGACGTTTTGGAGGATACGACGATTCAGGGGGGAGAACTGGCGGCAGCTTTCGGGGAGGAAATCGTGACGCTGGTGGACGGAGTCACGAAGCTGGGAAAACTTCCCTTCATGTCCCTGGAGGGGTATCAGGCGGAAAACCTGCGAAAGATGTTCGTGGTCATGGCCCGGGACATTCGCGTGGTCCTGATCAAGCTGGCGGACCGGCTCCACAACATGAGAACTCTGGGGATTTTCCGGCGGGACAAGCAGGAACGCATCGCTCGGGAAACTTTGGAAATTTTCGCCCCTCTGGCCCATCGACTGGGAATCTATCAGATAAAACGGGACCTGGAGGACCTGTCCTTCCGCTACCTTCAGCCGGAGGTCTACAACGAAATCCGCCGCAAGGTCCGCAAAAAACTGCCCGAACGGGAAGAAGTCATCAGCAGAGGCATAGAAATGCTGGAAAATCGCCTGGCTCAGGAGGGGATTCCCTGTAAAATCAAAGGACGGGCCAAGCATTACTACAGTATTTACGAAAAGATGGAGAGGAAAAAACTTTCCATTGACGAACTCTACGATATTCTGGCCATACGGGTGCTGGTGGATGACCTTTCCACCTGCTACGCGGTTCTGGGCATCGTTCATTCAATATGGGTTCCCATTCCCGGTCAGTTCGACGACTACATCGCGAACCCCAAGAGCAACATGTATCAGTCCCTGCATACCACCGTCATGGCCTTCGGAGCCCCTATGGAGGTTCAGATCCGCACGAGAGAGATGAACAGTCTGGCGGAATACGGCATTGCGGCCCACTGGCTCTATAAGTCGGACAAGGGGACGGCCGACAGTCTGGACGCGAAACTGATGTGGGTGCGTCAGGCCCTGGAGGGAGAAGGCAGTCAGGAAGGGCACGACCCCGAGGAATTTCTGGAGCTTCTGAAAAGCGACGTCCTGACCTCTGAGGTTTACGTTTTCACGCCCCAGGGCAAAGCCCTCGTTCTGCCCCGGGGGGCTACCACCATCGATTTTGCCTATGCCGTCCACACGGAAGTGGGAAACCACTGCGTGGGGGCCATGATCAACAACCGCATCGTCCCTCTGAACACGGAGCTTCGCAACGGAGACATCGTAAAGATCATCACCTCCTCTCAGGGAACGCCCTCCCGGGACTGGATGAAAATTGTCCGAAGCACCAAAACCCGCAGCAAAATCCGCAACTACTTCCGGCAGATGGAAAAAACGGACCGGGAGGGAAAAATTGCCCGAGGCTGGGAAGCTCTCGACAAGGAGTTGAAAAAGAGAAATCTTTCCACGGAAAACCTGGAGGATTTTACCCCCGCCCTGAACAAGGTGGCCAGAGATCTGGGAATGGCCGGAAGAGAGGACCTTCTGGTCGCTATCGGAACGGGGTCTGCGGGACCCAGCACTGTGGCCCAGAGGCTGGCCTTCGCCTATCTGCAGCAGAAGCATCCTTCGGACGATATTTCTCAGCTTTCCCGCAATATTGCCGCGAAACGTTCCAATTTTGATATTATCGTGGATGGATTCGAAGGGGTCATGGTGCTTCTGGCCAACTGCTGCGAGCCCGTCCCTGGGGATGCCATCGTGGGGTATACCACCCGTCTGAGGGGAATCACGGTTCACCGGATCGACTGCCCCAACATTCTGAACGCGCAGCTGGGGCGTACGGTTCCGGTCCGATGGGACGCGCCCTCGGGAAGGTTTTACACGACGCGGATTCGGGCGGAGGCCACGGACCGGGACAACCTGATTCACGATGTGTCTCAGGTCATCGGACAGGCCAACGGCAGCATAAACGGGCTCAAGGTCACCGTCATCGACAATACGCTGGTGCGGATGAAAATAGAACTTCGGGTGAGAAATCTGGAGCACCTGTATGAAATTGTGGGAAAACTGAACGGCGTTCGAGGCATGATGGAAGTCGCGCGGGTGTGACCCGTCTCGAAAAAAAAGGAGCCGCCAGGATATAATTCAGGAGATAAACGGAATATGAGGGCTGTTGTGCAAAGAGTTTCCAAAGCGTCGGTTTCCGTGGATGCAAAAATCGTCGGCGAAATCGAGGCAGGATTGTGTATACTTTTGGGAGTCGGCAGGGGCGATACGGAACGGGATGCCGAGCGACTGGCCGAAAAAGTGGTCAATCTCAGGATATTCGAAGACGACGGGGGTAAAATGAACAGCTCTCTTTCTGAGACGGGAGGAGAGGCCCTTATCGTTTCTCAGTTTACTTTGTACGGAGACTGCCGAAAGGGCCGTCGTCCGTCCTTTGCAGAAGCTGCTTCTTCCGAGGAGGGGAAACGGCTTTATGATTGTTTTGTCCAACGGGTGCAGGCGCATGGCGTAAATGTCGCCTGTGGAATTTTTCAAACGCATATGCGGGTGGAAATCCACAACGACGGCCCGGTGACTCTGATATTGGATACGGAGAGGGCGTGAGTGTGTTATGGGACGCATAAAATACAGACGTTTCCCGCTGGGGGGGCTCTGGACCAACGGGTATCTCTTTTACGACGGGGACGGAGATGCCTTTTTTGTGGACCCGGGAGGAGATGTGAGCGAAGTTCTCGACTTCATGAAAGAGCAGAAACTGACGCTGAAGGCGGTTTTGCTCACCCACGGACATCTGGATCACATCGCCGGCATCGGTGAGATGATTCCCCTGGTGAAGGACGCCATTTACATTTCTCCGGAAGATGCGCCTCTTTTGAAGCGTCCTCCGGAATCGATGCAGGCGGCCCTTGGGATGGAATGCGCCGGAGCCAGCGCCTTCAGAACGGCGGCGGAGGGAGACGCGCTGAAAATCGGGGCTTACACGATCGACGTTATGGAGACCCCTGGACATACCCAGGGCAGCATGTGTTATCTTATACGTCAGGGAGAGGATAAAATTTTGATCTCGGGCGATACCCTGTTCGCTCAGAGCGTGGGAAGAACGGACCTGCCGGGGGGCGATTCCGCGATGTTGGACATGTCGCTGGAAAAACTGGCGGCTTTGCCCGACGACCTCGTGGTGCTGCCGGGGCATGGTCCGGAGACGACAATAGGCAGGGAACGAAAGAGCAATCCTTTCTGGCCTCGCTGACGGACATTCGTCATGGGCGGATGCTCGCAATGCCAGTCTGAACTTTAGAACGCAGGTGATGAGGAAGGATGTTCAAATACCTTTCCGGAATTTTGGGGCTCGACGTGGGGATAGACCTCGGAACGGCCAATATTGTGGTGTATGTGAAAAACAAGGGGATCGTCATCAGCGAGCCGTCGACCGTTGCGGTGCGTAAACTGCCGCGGGGGGGAGGACTCGAGATCATCGCCGTGGGCAGGGAAGCGAAGTCCATGGCCGGCAAGACCCCGTCGGGAGTGCAGGCGATATGGCCTTTGCAGGACGGCGTCATCGCGAACTTCGACATGACGGAGGAGCTTATAAGGTACTGTCTGCGACGGGCCAACGACGGGAAGTCCTTCATGTCTCATCCGAGGGTGGTGATTTCGGTGCCGGCGGAGGTGACGGAGGTGGAACGGAAGGCCGTCATCGACGCGACGCTGGGAGCCGGCGCCAGCGAAGCCTATGTGGTGGACGAACCCATCTCGGCCGCCCTGGGCGTGGGACTGCCCATCAGTGAACCCCGGGGCTGCATGATCATCGACGTGGGGGGAGGAACCAGCGAGGTTTCCGTCATTTCTCTGGGGGGCATCGTGGTGACCAGTTCTCTGAGAACGGCGGGCAAGGATATGGACAATGCCATCATCGCCATGCTGCGGCAGCGTTACGCTCTCCTCATTGGAGAAACCACGGCGGAGGAAGTCAAAAATACCATCGGCTCGGCTCTGCCCCTTTCTCCGGAACTGGAGATGGCGGTAAAGGGACGGGATCTTTCGGACGGACTGCCGAAGATCGATACGGTGTCCTCCGTGGAGGTTCGCGAGGCGCTGGATCCGATTTTTCTGCGCATCGAGGACATGGTCAAGGTCGCCCTCGAAAAGACGCCTCCCGAACTGGCCAAGGACATCGTCGATCAGGGTGTTGTGCTTTCCGGCGGGGTGGCGCTGATGAAGGGCTTTGCGGAACGCCTTTCCCGGGCAATCAATACTCCGGTTATCGTGGCGGAGAATCCTCTGTTCTCCGTGGCGCTGGGAGTGGGAAAAATTCTCGACAACCTGGTGGCGATGAAAAGGGTTTTGATGTCCGTGGAAAGAGGCGCCCGTTAGCGCGAAAATGAACTCATGGCCGACAGACGTCTGACTCGCGAGTGGATACACGGACTGGTGGCGCTTACGGCGGGACTTTTTCTGCTGGGAATGTCCCCCGGCTTCAGTCTGTTGAGAAACATTGTCGATCTGACGGGAAATGCGCTGGCCGTGCCGGAGTATCCCGCCGTCCTTCTGCGGGAGTCTCTCATGGACCTTTATCTTTGGTCCCGCGGCAAAAATGATTTGATTCGTCAGATCGAATCTCTGAAAAACGAAAACTCCAAACTGCAGGTGGTCAATTCCGTCCTGGTGGCGGAGCAGATTCGAACCGAGCTGGACACGCGTATGGACGGCGCCCGGGTGACGCTGCGGGAACCCCAGTCCTGGTGGAACGAGTGCAGGATCAACAGGGGCGAGAAGAACGGCATCATCATGGGGCTGCCCGTTTTTCAAAACGGTTTTCTGGTGGGAAGGGTGAGTTCGGTGAGCTCCTTTTCCTCCTGGGTGGAGCTGCTGACTTCCTCGTCTCTTTTGATTCCCGCCGTGGTGGAGGAAACCCGGGAGCTGGGAATCGTGGTGGGAGACGGGGATGGTTCGGTGCTGCTGACCTACATTCCGGAGTCCCACGGCATCGAGAAGGGGATGAAGGTGAGCACCGCTCTGGTGAGCGAGATCCTTCCCCCGGGAATTCCCATCGGCTATATCGACGAGGAGGCCCGTCTTTCGGAAAGCGGTTATGTAACCTATAAAATAAAACCCGGAGCGACCTTTGGGAAATTGTACCTGCTTTCGGTTCTGAAACACTCCCGGAGCATATTGCGATGATCTACCTGATATGCTGGCTCGTTCAGGATCTTCTTTGCGTCCTGACCTGGGGAATCATGCAAATTCCCGAAATCTTTTTGCTGAGTCTCGTTTACCGGCTGATGACCCAGGATCGGGAAATGAGCATCTCCATCATCTGGTGGGCATTTTTCGGAGGACTTTTCTGGGACCTGCGGTGGGTGGGCATTCCGGGGCTTTATACTCTGATTTACGTGTGCACCGTCATGCTGACTTTGTGGGTCTGGAACACCCTTCCCGCGTCGGGGCGGACGCCCGTCGTCATTTTTTTTCTGTTTTGGACGACGCAGGTGCTTTCTCCGCTTTTGACGCTTTTGCTTCCGGGGCGGAACATCAGGGAGATGGAGTGGACCTTTTTCGCGGTTCAGCAGGGTTGTGTCGTTCCTCTGGCGCTTTTGGGCCTCTTTTTTTATCTGAAACACGTGAAGGATCACAATGCCTGAGATACGGGATTTGCTGGATACGCGGCTGAGAATACTGCTGTACGCGATTTTTATCAGTCTCGGAGTGCTTTTTACGGGGCTTTATTTTTTTCAGATCGTTCACGCGGATCGATACGTTCGTCTCGCTTACAACAACCGACTGAGGCTGATTCGCTTTTCCTCCCCCCGGGGGAAAATTTACGATCGCAACGGGGTCCCCCTGGCCATCAACGAAACCACGTTCAGCATCATGGGCTACCCTCTGGATCTGGATCGGCCGGGAATGCTCAACCGCATCAGCGAGCTTCTGTCGATTCACGGAATTCCCGTCGCCGTGGAGGATCTGGAGCGAACGATCAAAAAACAGCGGTGGGCGCCTTATCGAGTCATTCGCCTGGTGCCCAATCTGACCATAGCGCAAATGGCGGAGCTGGTGGCGGATCCCGAATTTCCGAAGCAGCTCTTTCCCATTCCCGAGTGGCGCAGGACGTATCCCGCAGGGGCTCTCGTGGCCAACGTCACGGGATATGTGGGAGAAATTTCGGAAAATGAGCTGAAGAACAGCTCTGCCGGAGAATATGCGGGCGGCGACCTCATCGGCAGAGGGGGCATCGAGCGCTATTACGAGGACGAGCTGAGAGGCATGGCCGGCGAGGAGGCCATCGAAGTGGACGCCAGGGGGCGCCGGGTGCGAACCGTGGATATGCGCCCCTTTGTCAAGGGAAAGGATATTCATCTGACCTTGGACATGGGGGCTCAAAAGCTGGCGGCGGAACTTCTGAAGGACTACAGAGGCGCCGTGGTGGCCATGGACGTGAAGACAGGCGCCGTAGTGGTACTGGCGTCGGCTCCCACCTACGACAACAATCCGCTGGCCTGGGGGGTCTCGGGCAGGGAGTGGAAGGAAATCACGGAGGATCCGGACAGGCCCATGCTGGATCGCTCCATAGCGGGGGTCTATCCTCCGGCCTCCACCTTCAAGACCCTGGTGGCCCTGGCGGCGCTGGAAGAGGAAGCCATAACGCCGGAGTCCACCGTTTTCTGTTCGGGGGGGCTGCGACTGCCTTCCCGAACCTTTCGATGCTGGCGGAGGAGTGGGCATGGCTCTCTGAACCTCACTGGAGCTCTGCAGCATTCCTGCGATGTCTATTTTTATCAGGCCGGGATGAAGCTCGGTATCGATCGGCTCCTGAAATGGGTACGCCGGTTTGGACTGGGCAGCCCCACGGGGGTGGATCTGCCGGGAGAAGCGGCGGGCAACGCGGCGGGACCGGAATGGAAGAAAAAACGCCTGGGAGAAAACTGGTATCAGGGCGACACGATCAACTATTCCATCGGACAGGGTTTCGTGCTTCTCACCCCGCTCCAGATCGCCAGAATCTACGCGGCTGTGGCCAACGGCGGGCGTCTGGTGACTCCTTTCCTTGAGAATTCTGCTTTCAGGGAATCCGTGGATCTGGAGATCAGGCCGGAAAATCTGGCCGTGGTTCGAAAAGGTCTGGATTACGTGGTCCGGCGGGGAACCGGAATGAGGGCGGGGCGCTTCGGCGTCTCCATCGCGGGCAAGACGGGTACGGCTCAAAACGCCCACGGTTTGGACCACGCGCTGTTCGCCGGATACGCTCCGGCCGACGCCCCCCAGTACGTGGCTGTGGCCGTTGTAGAAGCGGGACAACATGGCAGCAGCGTGGCATCCCCCATCGTGGGGGAGGTTTTGGCCTATATGCTGAGCCATCCCGCGGGAGAATCTGAAAATCAGTCTGAAAATCAGGAGGATTAGAGATATGTCATACCAGGGAATCGATACCGATTCTCCGGCGCTTCAGCTGAAGGGAACCCACTTTGGCATACGCATTCTTTTCCCGGAGGAACTTCCGGAGGATATTCTGATTGAAAAATTTGAAGCGATTCCCAAAGAAACCTACGTTCTGCCACTGGGGACGGGAGTGGCCCTGGATTTTCAGTCCCGGGCCTGTTCGGAGGAAATGATCGCCCAAATTCTGCGTCGGGTGATCTGGCCCAGAGAAATTAAAATTCTGGCGTGGATTTCTTCGGATGAGGAAACCCGGGCTCTTCTCGACCGGGGAGGGTTCAAAACCGCCGAACCGGAAAACCGGACCGAACACGGAGTTCCCACCCTCATCCTGGATCACACGCTGCGCTCCGGTCAGCACGAGGAAGCGCCGGGAAACGTGGTATTGCGGGGAGACTTAAACTATGGGGCGGAAATTTTCGCGGGAGGCAGCGTTTCCGTGACGGGGAGCCTGAAGGGCCTGGTCCACGCGGGATGTCGGGATACGGAGGGTGTTTACGTTCTGGCGGGGTCCTTCGAGGCGAGGCAGTTGCGAATCGGCGATAAATTATGCAGCGAATTGGGACCCGATATAAAGTGGTGGCAAAAACCTGTTATTATTACTCTGGAAGAAAACGGACTTTTTTTCAGAGGCTGGAAAACAGATGCGGGGAACGACGGGATATAAACCTGCTATCATTGTGTATGGGGATTTTCGGCTACATTGAATGGAGGGCTTTGTTGTGGGTGGAAGGGTGATTGTCATTACGTCCGGTAAAGGCGGCGTGGGTAAAACGACGACTACCGCCAACCTTGCTGTGGCGCTGGCAAAGTCGGGGAAAAAAGTCGTCGCTGTGGACGCCGACATCGGATTGCGCAATCTCGACGTGGTAATGGGCCTCGAAAACAGGGTCGTCTACAATTTTATCGACGTGATCGAGAAAAAATGCAAACTCAACCAGGCTCTGGTCCGCGACAAACGCGTGGGAAGCAATCTTTTTCTCCTGCCGGCGGCTCAGACTCGCACGAAGGACGCTGTGACTCCCGACCAGATGGCGAAACTCTGCGAGGATTTAAGACCCGATTTCGATTTTATTCTTCTGGACTGTCCGGCCGGGATCGAGGGGGGCTTTAAAAACGCGGCCGCCGGGGCGGACGAAGCTCTTGTGGTTACAACGCCGGAGGTTCCCGCCGTTCGGGACGCGGACCGCATCATCGGCATGCTTGAATCCATGGGAAAATCCCCCATACGACTCATTATCAACCGTTTTCGCGCCACCATGGTGGAAGACGGGGACATGCTGGCGAAAGAGGATATTCTGGACGTTCTTTCCATTAAGCTGATCGGGATCGTCCCGGAAGACGACAGCGTGATCAAATCGGCAAATCGCGGCGAACCTCTCACCTTCGCCCAGGAATCTCCGGCCGCTCAGGCCTATTCCAACATAGCCTCCAGAATTCAGGGGCTGGAGGTTCCCTGGCTTCAACTGGACAGCGGCAGGTCGAAGGGAATTTTCTCCAGTCTGAAGAAAATGTTCGGTTTTTAAAAATACAGCGTCGGGAAGCCCGATGGGGGAGCGATAGAGGTGGAATTTTTCAGAAGATTGTTTGGCCGTAGCAGCAGCGGTTCCGCCCAAAAAGCAAATGACCGCATCCGGAGGATCCTCATTCATGATCGTACCGACATTACACCTCAGATGCTGGGGAATTTGCGAAGAGATATGATCACAGTTCTGACAAAATACATGGAAATCGACGAATCCAGAATCGAAATGAAGCTGGGGCAGGATTTGGATTCAAACCACGATAAGCGCACGGTCACTCTGGTGACGAATATTCCCATTTTGAGAGTCCGGCGGGGAAGCGTGGACGTTGCCGATGAACGACAGAGCAGAAATAATAATTTAGAAGAAGAGATTTCGCCCGCCGATCCCGTTTCCGCGCCCTCGCCGCGCAGTCCCGGCAGCGCCCGCAGGCGCCATCGGTAGAAAGAGAGAACTCTGTGGAATCCCCGCGGCTTTCCACCTTCGGCGAGGATCTGGCCGCGTCGGACAGGCTGCTTTGCTGCAGCGTTCTCTGTCTGATGATGTGGGGCGTCCTGTGCATTTTCAGCGCGGCTTCCGGTTTTTCCGGTCGGGGGATGGAGTTTGCCGTGAGGCAGTTGGGATGGGTGGCGGTGGTGTGCGCCGCTTATTCGTCCGTTCTGGCCGTCGGGTACGAAAAATTTTTGGATATGGCCTATTTGATTTACGGGCTGACGCTTCTGCTGCTGTTCTTTATGGACCTGACGGCTCCAACGGTAAAAGGCGCCCAGCGATGGATCTCCCTGGGAGTCGTGCGCCTTCAGCCGTCGGAGTTCGCGAAAATTTCTCTGATTCTTCTTTTAAGTAAATTTTTGAGCCGTTATCCCCCTCTGACCCTGAGGACTTTTCTGGCGGGATGGGGGATTGGAATGCCGGTTATTCTCCTGCTTTTGGGACAGCCGGATTTGGGCAGCGCGCTTGTGTATCTGTTCATTATGCTGTGCGTGATCTTCGTGGCCGGAGCGCCCTTCAGGTATCTCTGCGCCATGATGGGGCTGGGCGTGGGGCTTCTGCCTTTCGCCTGGTTTTTCCTGCGGGATTATCAGAAAATGAGGCTGCTGGTTTTCCTGGATCCCACCCGGGACCCTCTGGGAGCGGGGTACAACGCCATTCAATCCCGGATAGCGGTGGGGTCGGGGAGCTTCTGGGGCAAAGGCTTTCTCCAGGGGCAGCAGAGCAAGCTGCGCTTCCTTCCGGAGCCTCATACGGATTTTATTTTCAGTGTTTATGCTGAAGAATTTGGCTTTTGGGGAACGACTCTGCTTTTGCTGATTTTTGGTATCATATTTATGCGTCTCGTGAACACGGGCATGAAAAGCCGCGACATGCGCGGAAAACTTCTCGTAACAGGAGTTGCGGCGTGGATTTGGTTTCAGATGTTCGAAAACATAGGGATGAGCATGGGACTTATGCCGATTACGGGGATCACCCTTCCTTTCCTGAGTTATGGAGGAAGCTCTCTGATCGCCATATCCATCGCATTGGGGCTGGTCGGCAGCGTGTACGTCGGTTCGGCGAAACGCTACAAACAACTTTGACCTGACCGGTTTGAAAATCCATCCCGAAGCAAATGACGAACGCGTCTTTTCCGGCGCGTTCCCTGGAGGAAATTTAATGTCGTTTCCCGAGTTCGATAACCCCCTGTGGCCGCTTTTGGCGCAGGTCGCTCGTCCTTCCCGCTACAGCGGAAGCGAGTGGCGTTTTTGTCGCTCCGGTTTCGAGGTCGATAAAGACGCTCTGCGTGTGTGTCTCGCTTTTCCCGACGTCTACGAAATCGGGATGAGTTATTATGGTTTTCAGATTCTGGAGCCCTTTTTGCGAAGTCAGGGTGTTTTTGTCGACAGGGTTTACTGCCCCTGGACGGATATGGAACGTCTTTTGCGGGAAAAGGGTCTCCCCCTCACGTCGGTGGAAACGTCTCTGCCCCTGTCCGATTTTGACGTCCTGGGGTTTACTCTGCAGCATGAACTGAGCTACACCAATATTTTGACGATGCTGGACCTGGGGCATATTCCCCTGCGTTCCGAGGATCGCTCCGAAGAACATCCCCTCATCCTGGGAGGCGGGCCGGGCGCCTTCGTTCCCGAACCCGTGGCTCCCTTCATCGACCTGTTCTGCGTGGGGGAAGGAGAGCCCGTCCTTCCGCGTCTGCTCGCCCTTCTGAAGGAAACCCGGGGAGAAAAACGGGAAGAGCGTCTGGCTCAGTGCGCCCGGCTTCCGGGGGTATTCGTCCCCCGGTTTGTGCGCCCCGTTTACGACGGGCAGGGGGTGCGTTTCGAAGCCCGTTCGGGCTCCGTCGCGCTGCCCGTTCGCCGGCAGTTTGTCCGGAACCTTGAAGATGCCCCGGTGCCGGATTCGATGGTGGTTCCCTCCGTGGGGATCGTCCATGACAGGGCCTCTGTGGAGCTTTTTCGGGGCTGTTCCCGGGGCTGTCGCTTCTGCCAGGCGGGGATGACCTCCCGGCCCGTGCGGGAGCGTGACCCTGAGGCGGTGACGGAGGCCATGCTGAACCTGGTCTGCCGGACGGGATGGGAAGAAGCGAGTTTACTGTCCCTGGCCTCCTGCGATTATTCAGGAATCGACCGGGTGATCGACGAACTGACGCCCCGTCTGGAGGAACGGGGGGTTCATCTGAGCCTGCCCAGCCTGAGGATGGATGGTTTTTCCGTGGATCTGGCGGCCCGGCTCCAAAAAGTCCGGCGGGGAGGGCTCACCTTCGCTCCCGAGGCCGGAACTCAGAGACTGCGGGATGTGATCAACAAGGGCCTTACCGAGGAAAATATCTTTTCCTGCCTCAGGGGGGCCTTTTCTCACGGCTGGGACAGAATCAAACTGTACTTTATGATGGGGCTTCCCACGGAGACTGAGGAGGATTTGGACGGGATTCTGCGCCTCGCCCGGGACGTGGTGCGGCTGGCCCGAAAGGAAGGGCGAAAGCGGATCTCCGTGGCGGTTTCCGTGGCGGGGTTTGTCCCCAAAGCCCATACCCCCTTCCAGTGGGAACGTCAGGACACGATTGAGGAATTTCGGGCGAAAGGCCGCTACCTTCGGGGACAGGTTCGGGACAAAACCCTGTCTCTGAAGTACCATGAACCGGAACAGTCCTTTCTGGAGGGAGTTCTGGCCCGGGGAGACCGCCGTCTGGCCGACGCGCTGGAATGCGCCTGGCGAAAGGGCGCCCGCTTCGACAACTGGAGCGAGACATTTGATCTTTCCCTGTGGCTGGCCTCTTTTGAGGAGTGCGGCATCAATCCGGAGGATTACACAAGGGCCCGCCGACAAGAGGAATTTCTGCCCTGGGACCACATTGACGCGGGAGTGACCAAAACCTTCCTCTGGAAAGAACGGGAGGCCTCCCGGGCGGCTCTCCTGACTCCCGACTGCCGGCTGCTGTGCAACGCCTGCGGAATGAATTGCGACTCAACGCCCCGCCTTCAACCCTGGAACAGCGGACTCTCCCTGAGCGAAACCGTCCTGAGCGAGGTCAGTTTGAACGGAGCCCCTGTACAATGACCCGGGTTCGGCTGTTCTACGAAAAAAGAGGAGGCGCGTGTTTTGTTCCCCACGTGGCGATGGTGGGACTTTTCACGAGAGTCGCCGCTCGGGGAGGGATAAAGCTGAGCCTCACCGAGGGATTCTCGCCTCACGCGAAAATGAGTTTCGGCCCGGAGCTTCCCGCAGGGGTCCTGGCGCTTTGCGAGCCGGTGGACCTGTGGCTGGAGGAAGATTGCGGGTATGAAAATTTAAAATATGGGGACTGGGAAAAAATCTGGAATGAGCAGATGCCGAGGGGTTTTCGCGTGGTGGGGTTTCGGATTTTGCCGCCGGAGGCCCCCGCTCTGGGCAAAGACTGCAGGGCGGCCCATTACCTGATTCAGCCCGGAGACCACCGCCTGGGCGGGGAGCTTTTGACGCGCCTGAAGGAGCATTACGGCGAAGATGCCCTGAGCGTCCGCTTCGACGAATTGGACAACGATGAATTGGATGACGGTCGCGGTTCGGACGCGTTTCCCTGGATTTCCCTCGTTCTGGGGAACCCGGCGGGAAACGGAATCGGCGGGTGGGTCAAATCGCTGACCGCCGCGAACGTCATCGCGGGCTGGCAGGATCTGCGTATCGTCCGTATCGCTCTGGGCCGCTGGAGCGGGACTCGTCTGGAGTCCCTGAATTCTGCGGCGCTTTCTTCCTGACACTTTCTCCATCAGAGGAGGGCATTATTTACGTGTCTTCAGACAAAAAAAATTCAGACAGAAAGACATCGGACAAAAAAATTTCGGATAAAAAGATTTCGGACAGAAAAATCGTGGCTGATACCCTGGAAAACGAGGAAACAAGGGTCGCTATTCTGGAGGATGGACGGCTGGCGGAGATTTTTATAGAACGCATGTGGGACCACCAGAAGGCGGGAGAGATTTACAAGGCCCGGGTCGAAAGCGTTCTTCCCGGGATCAATGCCGCTTTTGTCAGCATCGGGGATGGCCGCAACGCATTTTTGTACCTGAACGACGCCAGAGGAATGACCGTGGTTCCCAACCAGGAGATCGTCGTCCAGGTGACGAAAACCGCCAGGAAAAACAAGGGAGCCCGGGTTACGCCGCGTATTTCTCTGCCCGGCCATTATCTGGTGCTGGTTCCCCACGGGGAAGAAGCGGGGGTTTCCCGAAGAATCGTCAGCGAGGAAGAGCGCAGGCGTTTGCGCCACTTTGCCCGGGAGCTTCGGGGGGATGATTTCGGCATAATCATTCGCACCGCAGCCGAGGGAGTGGACGAGGAAGCTCTCGTGCAGGATGTTCAGTCCCTTCTCGCCCAGTGGAGGGAAATCGAGCACAACGCCTCCTGCCAGTCCGCGCCCTGCCTGCTCTACCGGGATATGGGACTTTTGGGCCGGGTCCTGAGAGACGAGGTCCACGGCGACATCGACGAGATTCTGGTGAATGGAAAAGACGAGTTCGAGAACGTCAAAAACTTTGTTTCCATGCTGTACGGCGACGAGCGTCCCTCCGTTACGCTGTACCGGGGCGTGGTGCCGATCTTCGAATACTACGGCATCGAACGGGAGATAGAGCAGGCTCTGGAGCGCAAGGTGTGGCTGCGGAGCGGCGCGTATCTGGTGATGGAACATACCGAGGCCCTGACCGTCATCGACGTCAATACCGGCAAGTACATCGGTGACAGAGACATGCGGCACACGGTCCTCGACACAAATCTGGAGGCTGCGGATGAAATCGCCCGCCAGCTCCGTCTCCGGGCCATCGGCGGCATCGTCGTCATCGACTTCATCGACATGGAATTCGAGGAGGATCGTCAGTGCCTTCTGACGCGCCTGGAGGAGGTTTTTCAGTCGGACCGTTCCCGGGCGCGGGTATTCAGCATGACTCAGCTGGGGCTGGTGGAAATCACGCGCAAGCGGGGCCGGCTGGATCTGAAGTCCGTCCTGACCCGGGGGTGCCCTTTCTGCAGCGACAACGGCTGGGTTCTGCGGGAAGATACGGTCGCCATGTCCATGAAGCGATTTTTGCGCAAGGTGGGGCACGCCAACAGGGCGGAAGCCGTCCTGCTTCAGGCCAACTCCGCTGTGGCGCAGTATGTGAGAGAGACTTACCTCTCGTTTTGGGAGGAAGAGCTGGGTTGCAGAATTTTGATCGCAGGCATGCCCGATTTTCCCTGGAGCCGGTATCGCATCGAGGCTCAGGGAACCTGCGAGGCCATAGAACGACGGGTAAAACAAATGGAACGACGGGAGAGTACAGTAGTTGTCCATAGAGTATCTTCGGCTTAAAGGCTTTAAGAGTTTTGGGACCAGTTGCGAGTTTTCCTTTTCCGACGGACTGACGGCTATTGTGGGTCCCAACGGCAGCGGCAAGAGCAATATTCTGGACGCCCTGCGCTGGGTGCTGGGAGAGGGAACGCCGTCCACGCTTCGTATCGTGCGCCAGAGCGACCTGATTTTTCAGGGCAGCGCCACCGAGAACCCCTCGAAGGAAGCGGAGGTTCTCCTCAGGCTCAGGCAAAATGGAGACACGGCGACCCTTCGCAGGCAGTATTCGACAGAGGGCGGCTCCGTTCTGCAGGTGGATTCGACCAAAATTAAACTGCAGGAACTGAGCGATTTCAAGTCGCGTTTCGCTCTTGAGGGTGACAGTTTCGCATTTATAGGACAGGGAGAGGTGTCCGACGCCATTCACCAGCGGCCCATGGAGCGGCGGCGTCATCTCGAACTGCTTTTCGGCATCGACCGCTACCGGAAAAGACGGGAGGAGACCTGCGCCCGTCTGGAGACGGCTCTGACGGAAATGCAGCGAATCAACACCCTTGTGGCGGAACTGGGCCAGCGCAGGGAAGAAATAGCGCCGGAAGTGACCGTGGCCGTGGAGGCTAAGGGCATTCTCGACAACCTGGACAACATCCGGCGCGATTTTTATTTTTCGAAACGGTTCAGCCTGGAAAAAAGAGAGAAGGAACTTCGAAGCCAGCTTCAGTCCATGACGGAGCACGAGGATCTTTCTGTCCTGTGGAAGAACCTGTGGACCGCTGCAGTTGCCGCGATGGAAGAAAAACTGCGCCGGGACGGCTTTGACGAAGGGGCGCTTCTCGCCCGGGAACAGGAGCTGACCGGCCGGAAGGAAGCTCTGCGGCGTCAGGCCTTTGCGGCGGGGACACGGGTTCAGGCCCTTCTTTCGGACCGCAGAAACCTGAGCGTTGAAAAGGAACAGACGACGGCCTCTCTGGAGTCCATCCGGCTGGAGCTGGAAAAAACGGAAGAGAAGGAAACCGCGCTTCAGAGAGAGTTGAAGACGAAGCGGGAGGCCTTCGAAGACGTTCTGCGCCGTTTGGAGGAAAGCCGGGCCAACGCCGAACGGGAGCGCCTGCGCCGTCAGGAACTGCGGGATCGTCACGCGGAACGGATTTTGTCCCGTTCTCAGCAGGAAGCCCGCCTCAAAGCCCTGGTGGGCTCTCAGAAACAGGCGGAGGAAGATCTGAAGCAGCTTTCGGTGGAAAAGGAAAGCCTGACCGCGGCCGTGGCGAAAAACGGAGAGGAGACGGCGAACCTCGAAAAACGCCACGAGACCCTGGCTCTGGAACATGCCGACGTTTACACGGCCTGCCAGAAGTCTCTGGCTCTGCTGCAGCAGATAAAGAGAGAAAAGGTCTCCCGTCAGGCGGAGCTGGATGCCCTTCGGGAAAACACCGAAGCCTCCATCTACCCTGAACCCACGCGTTTTCTGCTTTCGGCGGCCCGACTCGGCAGGATGAAATCCCACCCCGAGGTCATGGCCGAGGCCTTCTCCTGTCCGCCGGAAATTGCCCCGGCCCTGGAGGCCTATCTGGGAGGACGGCAATTCTGGCTTCTGGCCCATACCATGGAAGAAGCTCAGGAGGGCATTGAACTGCTGAAACAACATCGTCTGGGACGGGTCACCTATCTGCCTCTCGACAGGTGCCGGCCGCGCTTTCCCGATGCTTCCTGGCGCCTGCCGGCTCAGGGGGTGGAGGGATGGGGCATCGAGCTGATCGCTCCCCGGTCTCCCTGGGAGCCGGCGCTTCAGCACGTTCTGGGGGATCTCCTGGTGGTTCGGGATTACGCTCTGGCTGGCAGTATGGTCAAAAAGGGAGCGAAATTCCCCATCGTAACCCTGGAAGGGGAGGTTTTCGCTCCTTCCGGCACAATCAGTGGCGGGCGCATGCGTCAGAGCGGAGGGGCCATCAGCCACAATCAGCGGGTGACGGAGCTTACCCTTCAGACGGACGCGCTGAATCGAAGAATCAAAGACACGGAGGCGGAGTCCTCCCGCTCGGAAAAACGGGAACAGAAACTGGCCCAGGAAAGCGAGGCCCTGAGCGCCGCTCTGACCCGAAGCCGAAGCGAGCTGATAACGGCTCAGAAGGCGCTGGAGACGCTGAATGCCGACATTCAGCGCCACGAGGCCGAAAAAAACTCCGCAGAAATGGAAATTGCCGCAATCACAGAAAAAATGACTCTCCTGGACGGGGAGATTGCCGACCTCGCCGGACAGCTGGAGGCCCTGTCGGATCCCCTTGAGCCGGAAGGAGAGGAGGGAAAAGCCCCTTCCGCTGTGAGCTCCGCCCGAAATGAAATCGAGCTGACGGAAGAGCGCCTGAGGGGAACCTCCGACATTCTGACCCGCATCCGCAGAGAACGGGGCGATTTGGAAGAACGTCTCTCAGGGGTCATGAGGGACATCGAAGCCGGAAAGTCGGAGGAAACAAAACTGCGGGACGGCCTTTCCGAAATGGGTCGGGAACACCTGGCCCTCTGGAGGGAAAGCAGGGCGCTTCGCGAGAAACTGGAGGCAGAGCGGAACAGACTCCTCAGGGCCCATAATCGTCTGCAGCGCCTTCGCCGAAAAGATCAGAAAGCGGAGGAGAACCTCACCGGGCTGAGAACTCAAACGGCCGCCGTGAACGAGCGCCTCCTTTCCGTCCGGGCTGAAATCGAACAGCTCAGGGAAATGTGGGACGAGAAATATCCCTGGGATCCGGAGGACGCCGCCCGGATCGCGGAGGACGCCCGGGAACTGTCCGGCGCCATGCGTCGGCTGGAACGGGAACTCAAGGCCCTCGGAACCTACAACCTGGGCGCTCTCTCTGAGGACGAGTCCCTGATGGAACGCATCGACTACCTCACCGAACAGCTCGAAGACGTAAAAACGGGAATTGAGGAACTTCGACGTCTTATTGATGAAACGGATTCTCAGGTGGAGACCCTGTTCAGTCAGGCCATGAACGACATTGACGACCGGTTCAACGCCCTTTTTCAGCGCCTTTTCGGAGGCGGCGAGGCGAGGCTCATGCTTCAGGAGGGGGGAGCTCTGTGGGAGAGAGGCGTCGAAATTTACGCCCGACCGCCTGGAAAGCGTCTTCAGAACATTTCGCAGCTTTCGGGAGGAGAACAGTCCCTGACGGCGATAGCGCACCTTTTCGCCGCTCTCGAAGTCGCCCGAATGCCTCTGGCGGTGCTGGACGAAGTGGACGCGGCCCTGGACGAGTATAACCTGATTCGATTCGCGGACCTGGCCCGGGAATATTCGAAGCGCCTGCAGCTTTTGGTCATGACCCATCGCCGCACGACCATGGAGCGGGCGGACCTGCTCTACGGCGTGACCATGGTGGAACCCGGGCTGTCCAAAATCGTGGGCATTGACATGGACAGTTACCGCTAACGCAGGCATACGGCCCAATGACGACCCGCGACGAAATTTTGTATGGCCGGCTGAAACTCTGGCAGCCCGACCCGGGACCCCGGGTGAATATGGACACGGTGCTGCTGGCGGCTTATGTTCGACTCCGCTCCCGGGGGGAGTCGTCTTTTGTGGAGCTGGGGAGCGCCACCGGAGCCGTTTCCCTGATGTTGGCCCTGCGTTTTCCAAAAAAATTTCACGTGACAGGACTGGAGATTCAGCCGGATCTGGTGGAACTGGCCCAGCGCAATCGCGTTGAGAACGGCCTGGAGGACAGAGTTTCCTTTCGATGCATGGACCTGAGAGAACACCGCTCAATTCCGGCGGGGTCCTTCGACGGCCTGGTGGTCAATCCTCCCTACGAGGAGGAGGGGAGAGGCCGAAAAAGTCCCGTCGAAGGACTGACCATCGCCCGGCAGGGAAGCTGCTGTTCTCTCCGGGACGTTGTGGAAGCGGCCTCCTGGCTTTTGAAATACAGGGGGAAATTTTTTGCCGTGTTTTCCTCCGAGAGATCGGCTGAATTTCTGACGCGTCTGACCGAGGCCGGAATCGTTCCCAAGCGTCTGAGGTTCATCCACTCCCGCAGCGGGAAAAGGGCCGGGCTTCTGCTGGTGGAGGGAATGAAAAAAGGAGGGACAGGCCTCGTGGTAGAGCCGCCGCTTTTTGTATACGGAGAAAACGGGGAGTACACAGAAGATCTCCTGAGAGCCTACACTCCGGAGGGTTTGCCATGCCTCTGACGCTGGTGCCCACTCCCATAGGCAACCTGGAGGATATTACCCTGCGCGCCCTCCGCGTTTTGAAAGAAGCGGACCTGATCGCCTGCGAAGATACGCGCACTTCTTCTATTCTTTTGAAGCGATACGATATTTCGAAGCCTCTGATTTCTTTACATCTCTTCAACGAGAAAGAGCGGACGGAACGCCTTGCCGCGGCGCTGAGAGAGGGGAAAAAAGTGGCCGTCATCAGTGACGCCGGCACTCCCGGCATCAGTGACCCCGGATGGCTTCTCCTGCGCGCCGCGCTTGACGAGGGGTTTGAGACCGACGTTTTGCCCGGGCCTTCCGCGCTGCTGCCCGCCGTACTTCTCTCCGGACTGAACCCGCAGCCCTTTTTATTCTATGGATTCCCTCCCGAAAAAACGGGAGCGAGGAAAAAACTTTTCACGTCTCTGGAGCCTCTGCCGTACACGCTGGTTTTTTACCTCTCGCCTCATAAGGCGGAGCGGCAGATCGCCGAAATGATGGAAGCCTGGGGGGATCGTCCCGCCGCTCTCGTTCGTGAAATCAGCAAAATTCATCAGGAATCGATCAGGGGGCTGCTTTCTGAAATTGCCGCAAGGCTTGAGGCCGGGGTGAAGGGTGAACTGGTTCTTGTGATCGAGGGCGGAAAGGAAGAGGAGGAGGACCCCGAAGCCTGGCGAAGACGCGCAAAAGAGATGCAGGAAGCCGGAGGTTACGCCAAAGAAATCGCGCAGGAAATATCCTCCCGTTACAACATCCCCAGGAATATTGTCAAGGAATTTTTGCTTCAGAACTGATTTTGCTCTCTCGCTTTTATTTATCGCCATAATGTCCTTTTGTCCTGCCCCTGCCAATATGTGAGTATTACATTCGGCTTCCGCGGCCTCCCGTTGTGATACAATGAACAGGCTTTTGAAAATATTTTGCCGCATTCCGCAGTCGTCACGTCGCGACTGTGACAAGGGGAGAAATTCGTGTGAAGTATTTTGATTTTGAGATTTGCGGACTGAAACGCCGGCTGCCGTACGTGCAGATAGGCGATAACCTGGTGTTGGCAAGTTTTGTCGTTCTCTCGGATACCGAATTGATACGGACTGTGGCTCCGGAGCTGGTAAGCCGGCTTCCGGAAGTGGACGTTCTGATGACTGCCGAGGCCAAGGGCATCATTCTCACCTACGAAATGAGCCGGCTCATGGGCATGGATAACTTTGTCGTGGCCAGAAAAAGCCGTAAACCTTACATGGTCGAGCCGCTTTCTCATACGGTGTTCTCCATAACCACTCAAAAGGAGCAGACGCTGTGGCTGGACGGCCTGGAGGCGAAAAAAATAAAGGGCAAACGCGTGGCTCTTATCGATGACGTCATTGCCACGGGAGAATCGATCGGCGCGATTGAAGCCCTGGCGCAGAGCGCGGGGGCTCAGGTTGTCGCAAAGGCCGCCATTTTGGCGGAACTGCAGAGCGTTAACCGGAAGGACATCATTTATCTGAAAGAACATTATGTTTTTCGCCCCAATCCGGATGGGACATTCACTCCGATCGATTCATTGAAAGCCTCCTGACGCTTCTTCCCGGACGCTCAGGCTCCGGCGGGGCACTTTTTATCCCGGTCAGGCGAGAGGTTGGGGGAGAGGCTCTCCACGCCCATTTTTCAATCAGCGCGATTTTGCGCCGAAACAGGAGTGAGTCTCATAATATCGATTTTATGTCCCTGTTACAACGAGGAAGAAACAATTCCAGTTTTTTTTCAAAAAATAATTCCGATTCTGGAGTCTCTGAAGGAGCCCTTCGAGATCGTCTGCGTCAATGACGGCAGCAGAGATTCCACGCTGGAAGTGTTGCTGTCTTTCGCTCGCTGCGACAATCGCGTAAAAGTTTTGGATTTATCCCGTAATTTTGGCAAGGAGGCGGCTTTAACCGCCGCCATTGATTACGCCCTGGGAGATGCGGTCATTCCCATCGACGTCGACTTGCAGGACCCGCCGGAACTGATTCCCGAAATGGTGGCGAAATGGCGCGAAGGCTACGAGGTGATTCTGGCCCGGCGAATCGACCGTTCCAGCGATTCTCTCATGAAACGCATAACCGCCAAAATTTTTTACCGTTTCCACAATATTGTCTCGCGTCCTCACCTGCCGGAAAATGTGGGGGATTTTCGCCTCATGGACCGCTGCGTCGTGGAAGCGGTGAAATCTCTGCATGAACACCACCGTTTCATGAAGGGGCTTTTTGCCTGGGTTGGATTTAAAGAATGGACAATCGGCTACGTCCGTCAGCCCCGGACGTCGGGAAAAAGCAAATTTAACGCCTGGCGGCTTTGGAAGTTCGCTCTGGAGGGGATCACCTCCTTCAGCACATTTCCTCTGACAATATGGCTGTATTTGGGCAGTTTAATTTCTTTGTGTTCTTTTTGTTACGGGGCGTTCATCTTTTTTAAAACGATTATCCTGGGAATTGAACTTCCGGGCTACGCGTCTTCGATCTGTCTCATCCTGTTTTTTGGAGGACTGCAGTTGCTGGGAATCGGCATCATTGGAGAATATCTGGGGCGAACCTACATTGAAAGCAAGCAGCGCCCCGTTTATATCGCACGATCTTTTTT
>JAISUO010000025.1 GCA_031272035.1 Synergistaceae bacterium | reverse complement strand
GATTTGATAGCGGAGACGGTGAAACTGGGAGGGATGGGCAGCGGAGAGCACGGAGTGGGATATCTGAAGCTGCCCGCGCTGCTGGCGTCCAAGACCCCCGAGGAAGCGGGAATACACCGAGCGATCAAGCTGGCCTTCGATCCTCTGGAGATCATGAACCCCGGCAAGCTGATCCGGGAAGAGAAATAGTTTATTTCGGATATCCGGCGCAGACTCAGGTCGTCCGTCGGATATCCGCCCTTTGAACAGGTTTTCAGGGCGGGTTTTTACGGTCACGCTTTTTTCCGGCTGTGTTTTTTACGGTCATGGAGATGCGCATCAGATAATCATCCGGACTTGCGATGGAAATCTCGTTGAGGGGGTACATTTCCCAGGCGGGGCCGCAAATTTCGATGTCGTGAGCCTTCGCGTAGTCCAGGAGCTTTCTGTACAGGGCGTCGCTCTGTCCATAGTTCCCCCGGGTATATCCGGTCAGATACCAGCCCTTTGGTTTTTCGTCGGGGGCGTCCGGCATCCGGAAATAAAAACGGTCCGGCCCCACCCAGTCGCCTTTTTTAATCCGCTTTTCAGAATACATTCCCCAGACGGGATAGTTTAAATCCAGGTTCGGATTCAATTTTTTGCAGTATTTATAAAAATCGAGGGTGGCTTCTTCGATGGACCGGCCCTGGGAATAGTCGATTTGGGGTCCCATCAGAATGGTTTCGGCCTCGGCCCAGTGAACCTCAATTTTTTCTTCCTCCACGGCGATTCCGTTTTCGATGATGGATTTCAGGGTCAGCAAAAGTTTTTGAGATCGCCTCAGTTTCGCGATGCCCTCTTCAATGTGGCCGTTCTGCTCTTCGAAGAGCTTCACCATTTTTTCCGGCGTGCGGGTCTGCTGGAGCCTGACGATTGTTTTGAGGGGCACCCCCAGATCTCTCAGAGTGACGATCAGGTTGATGACCGCGATTTCACGGAAGGAATAATAACGATAACGATTTGTGTCCCTCAGAGCGGGGGTGATCAGTTTCAGATTGTTGTAGTGGCGTATCGTGGTTCGCGTAACTCGCGCAAATTTAGCCAATTCTCCTACAGAAAGCAATCCCGCAATCGCGCTTGTGTGTTGTTCCATCGACAGTTTCTCCTTAAAATTCAACGAATTTGTACCGAATAAAATCATCCGGGCATGATCGATATGTCATTTGATGAAAACGATAATGTCGCTTCATTCTGACAGAAACACTTATCCAGTAGAATTACTTATTTGAACAAAAAGACTTGACATGGTTGTTACAGCATAGTTTATTGTAATATCAGCAGGAGGGAAAAACCCCGATGTTACGGGCGAAAAGGGGCTGCAGCTTCTTTTTTTCCCGGTTGCAGGGCAACTCAATGCAGTGCAGACGTGAATGTCCCCGTAAGAGTCGGAGGCAATACGAGTGCAGAGGCTTTCGCCGATGTTGTTATTGAGTTGACCTGCATTTTTACCCCATCCCAATACCAATTCAGATTTCCCCTTGAAAAAGAAATGTCCTCCCTGTATACTTAGCCACGTTTTACCGCCCCCCGGTGCGGGGGCTCAGTCCTGTGCGGCGAAGACCCGTGAATCCTGTCAGGCCCGGAAGGGAGCAGCAGTAAGCGGTGCACTTCGGGTGCCATGGGGTTACTGGGTTCCCGCAACGGGGGGCAATGTTGTATCATTATACTGCATACTGTGGTAAGGCGTTACCTGAACGCCGGTTATAATCTGGAGGTCGATATGAGTTTTATCCCGTTCGTTAAACGTACGATCAAAGGAGGCTGGAACCTTGACTGAAGAAAACAGAGGACCTGAAAGACTGGAGCTCGTCATTGGAAGAGAACTGGACAGGTCGCCAGAAAGCCGGTGTTTTTGGTGGGAGGGGACGTGGTACAATCAGGCCTTTTTGAAAAATATGACCGACGCCTGCGAGGCGGCGCTGCGCGCGTCGGGCTTTACGGAAGGGCAGCGTCTGGTGGTCCTGATGCCGAACTGCCCCATGGTATTGGCGCTTTCTCTGGCCGTGTGGCGCATTGGCGGCTCTTTTTGCCCCCTCAATGTCAAATCCGGAATTCCCTCCCTGATGGGAACCCTGAAGTTACTGGAGCCCTTCGCGGTGGTGCTGTCCGAGGAAACGCGGGGAGAAATCGGCTCGGTGCTGGAGAAGGAAAACTGGGTTCACACCCTCTGTTCCCCCCTGGGGCCGCTTTCTGAGTTTCAGGGCCGCCCTGCCACCCCGGAGAGCCGGGATATCGCGGTCATCTTCTCCACGTCGGGAACCACCGGGACTCCCAAAGCGGTTCCAACCCTGCATACCGCTTTTCTGGACAACTGCCGCAGAGCCATGGAAACTCTGCGGGACCTGAAGGAGGGAGACGTCCTCCTGAACGTTCTTCCCAACTTTCACGCTTTCGGCTACATGTCGGGTTACCTTCTGCCGCTGATTTTAAAGGGATCTCAGGCCATCGTGGCGAACTTCATGCCGCCCAGCCGCACTCTGGCGGCCATTGCCGAGGCTCCCGTCAATGTGGTCATTCTGGTTCCCGCCATGCTGGGTTTTCTGCTGGCCCTCATCGAAAAGGGCGCGCCCCGTCCCAAAGGGGTCAAGCTGGTGGTGGCAGGCGGAGACCGGTTCAACGTCCGCATGGATTCCAGAGTGCAGCAGCTTCTGGGGGTGGGTGTTCTGGAGGGCTACGGCCTTACGGAGTGCGCTCCCGTGGTGGCTCTCAACGGCAGCATGGAGCGCCGCAGACTGGGAACGGCGGGGGAGTTTCTGGGAGGGTACGAGTGGCGGCTCCGTACCGAATACGGAAAACCCGCGGAGGGCAATGAGGGTGTTTTGTGGGTGCGGGGCCCCTCCGTGAGTAAGGGGTATTTCAGAACGGCGGAGGTCGACAATAAACGCTTCGACGACGGTTGGTTCAACACCGGCGATTACGTGAGCATCGAGGACGGATATGTTCGAATTCTCGACCGGGTGACGGACATCATCATCGTCGGGGGCTTCAACGTCTATCCCCAGGAGGTGGAAGCCGTGCTGCAGACTCACCCGGCGGTGCAGACCGCGATCGTGATCGGAATACACAACGCGGCCAGCGGAGAGGTTCCCAAGGCCTGGATTCAAAAAAAGGCGGGAATGAACGCCACAGAGTCCGAGATTATCCACTACTGCAAGGAACAGCTTGCCCACTACAAGGTTCCCCGCAGGGTGGAATTCATCGACAGTTTCCCCATGTCGGGCACGGGCAAGGTCCTGCGCCGGGTTCTCCGTGAACGTGAGAAAGAAGAATCAAAACAGGAAGAATCGAAAGAAGAGTCGAAGAACACATGAGGTTGTTGTCAATATTTTTTCGGAATCCGGATTTTTACGGTACGAATGAACTGCAGGGCGTTAATGATATAAATCTACCTGACGGGATGGGAGTTGTGCTTTTGTGAGACAGGAAAATGCGGGGTCGGATTTTCAGCAGGGCCTGACCGGAGAGGGGAACGGCGCTCCTGTGAGGCTGGAAAGGGTCATCGATGCGCAACTGAAAAAAAACGCGGAGGAAAAGGGATTTTGGTGGGACGGTCAGTGGTATTCGAAGGCGGATTTCCTGAAGCTGACGGACGACTGCGAGGCATCGCTGCGAAAATCGGGTTTCGAAAAGGGACAGAGGCTGGCCGTGCTGATGGCGAACTGCCCCATCATACCGGCTTTGTCGCTGGCGGTTTGGCGTCTTGGGGGAACGATTTCCCTCCTGAACGTAAAGTCGGGGATGCCCTCCTTGCTGGGGACGCTGGAACTGGTCGATCCTTTTCTCGTCATCACCTCCGACGCCATACGGCAGGAGGCGGGGACGGCCCTGCAGGAAAAGGGTTTTAACAGCGTCACCTGCGGTCCTTTGGGCCCTCTGCCGGAAATGAAGGGGAAAAGGTCTTCTCTTGAAACTCCGGACACGGCGGTGATTTTTGCCACATCCGGAACCACGGGGCTTCCCAAGGCCGTGCCTTTGAGCCACGGCAATCTTTACGACAACTGCGTCAGCACCTGGAACGCGCTGAGAGATCTGAAGCCGGATGACATTTTTCTGTTGGTTCTGCCCAACTTTCATTCTTTCGGATATACCGTTACCATTATTATGCCTTTGATGATGGGGGCCGCGCTGGTCGTTGTCCCGGGATTTCTCCCTCCCAACCAGACGGTGCGGGCTATTGTCGAAAGCGAGGCCAATGTTCTGCTTGCCGTTCCCACCATTTTTTCCTATCTTTTGGGGGCCATGGACCGGGGAGGAGCTCCGAAGGATCTTTTCGCGAAGGCAAAACTCATGATAACCGGGGGAGATCGCCTGAGCCCCAATCTGCACGAACAGGCGCTGCGCATTACGGGGAAAGACATTATGGAAGGGTATGGTCTTACCGAGACGTCCCCCGTGGTGGCGGTGAATCGCAGCTACGAAGAACATCGTCAGGGGACGGTGGGGCCCTTCCTGAAGGGATACGAATGGCAGCTTCGCACGGAAAAAGGTCTTAAAACGGATAAAAACGAGGGCGTTCTGTGGGTTCGAGGCCCGTCGGTGACGAAGGGATATTTTCAGGCTCCCGACATGACGGCCGAGCGCTTCGACGGCGACTGGTTCAACACCGGCGATTACGTGCGCATCGAGGATGGATACATTACAATCCTGGATCGGGTGACGGACATCATCATCGTCGGCGGGTTCAACGTCTATCCCCAGGAAGTGGAGCTGGTACTCCACGCCCACCCCGCGGTTCAAACGGCCATCGTGGTGGGTATGCCGCACCCGGTCAATGGAGAAGTGCCAAAAGCCTTTATCCAGAAAAAGGAAGGCGCTCAGATAACGGAGCTGGAGATCGTGAAGTACTGCAAGGAGCAGCTGGCGCACTTTAAAGTGCCGCGCAAAATTGAGTTTGTGGATAACTTCCCGCTTTCCGGAACGGGTAAAATCCTTCGTCGGGTTCTGCGGGAACGGGAACGGGAATAAAAATCAGAAACGAGGCGGATATATGAAAAAACTGCGTCTTGCGACGTTCAACGTCAACTCGGTGCGCAGCCGAATGCCCATTCTGGAGCGCTGGCTGCCGGATTCGGGAGTGGACATACTTTGTTTGCAGGAAACGAAAGTTGTCGACGCCGATTTTCCGGCGGCGGCTTTCGAGGCGATGGGGTACGAAGCCCGGTATTGCGGTGAAAAATCCTACAACGGAGTGGCCTTTGTCGTTTCGAAAAAACTCGGGGTTGCCGAGTCTGCGGTTCGGTTTGGTTTTGGAGACGGGGAGGACCCTGATTTTCCCACCCGGGTCGCTTTCATGAGGATTCCGGAAATCTCCGTTCTCAACACCTACGTTCCTCAGGGAAAGGAGATCATCCATCCGGATTACGCCCTGAAGAAGCGTTTTCTGGAGCGAACGGCGGATTTTTTCGCCCGGGAGGTGAAAAGCGGGGAGCGTTTCGTCTGGGTCGGGGATATGAACGTGGCGCCCACGGACATCGACGTCACTCATCCCGAAAATAAACGGAACCACGTGTGCTGTCACCATGAGATCCGGGAGAAATTCGAAAAGACGGTGGGCTGGGGACTCGTTGACATGCTGCGTCGCTTCCATCCGGAGGAGGGGACCTTCACCTTTTTCGACTATCGGGTAAAGGACGCGCTGGCCCGGAACACGGGATGGAGGATCGACCACGTCCTGGCCGCTCCCGCTCTGGCGGAGCGCACCCTGGATTGCTTTGTGGACCGGGAGCCCCGGGGCTGGGAAAAACCCTCGGATCACACTCCCGTTATCGCGGACTTCGAAATATAAAAATGTAAAATACGGGATTTTTGTTTCGTTATTCTTTTTTACTCCTGTCACATGAAAACGGCCTCTCCCTGGTATTTATTCATCGGGGAAGGCCGTTTTTCGATCTTTTGGTCGAACACTCCGTTTCCTCGCGCCTGTTCTGCAAACGGCCGTCGAAGTCGGAGGTCTCCTCGTACTCGCGGCAGATGCGCATGAAATCCATGAACCAGGGAGAGATATTTTTATCTCTGTGATAGACCAGAGCAAACGACCGATCCCCTGTGTAGTCGGTGATGGGGCAGGCGTGCATTACTCCGCTTGATATTTCCCGCTGCACCAGGCGATAGGAGATAACAGTCAGCCCATGTCCATCTATGACGGCGTTCTTGATGGCGTCGGTGTTGTGGCACACCCAAACGCAGTCGATTTCGTATCCGTTTGCGGCCATGACCTGTTCGAAGGATTCCCGCGTTCCGCTTCCTTTTTCCCGGAGAATTACCGGCTTTTTGTGAAGATAACTGAGGTCCACGGATTCTTTTTCCGTCAGGGGGCTGTCGGGGCCGCTGACCAGAACGAGACGGTCCCTGATAACCGGTTCATAAATCAGTTCGGCGGCGTCGATCGTTCCTTCCACCAAAGCGAGGTCGAGCTCTCCGGAAAGAAGCTCCCTCTGGATTTCTTTGGTATTCTGGACCACCACGCGGATGTCCACCTCGGGTTGTATTTTTTTGTACATCGTTACGATGTCGCTGAAGATGCAGGTTCCCACCGTCAGCGTCGCGCCAAGACGCAGCCTCCTGACCGACGGAGAGCGCATCACCTCTTCCATCCGGTCGTACAGACCCACCAAAGGAGAAGCGCAGTCAAAAAGCCGTTCTCCCGCCCAGGTGATGTACAGTTTTTTGGAAAGCCGGTCGAACAGCTTCACGTCATACATGCTTTCGATTTCCGCAATGGCCTGGCTCACGGCGGACTGAGAAATATACAGCTCTTTCGCCGCATCGCTCATGCCGCCGCACCGAACGACGGCAAGAAAGATCTGAAGATGCCGTAAGGTCAATCCAATCTCTCCTCCCATAAGTAAAAGCTAATGAGTACTTAAAATATTAGTATTTTACAGATGATCTTACAAGTTGTATCTTTACCATATTTTGATTGTTGGATAAAAATAAATTTTTTCGATTAACCCGCTTTTTGCAGGTTCATATGTGTTTTTGTCGCCGAAAAACAGGAGGAAAGCCAAATTGAATACGAAAATCTCCGGTGTGCTGGTTTGTTTCATCATCGCGTTTCTTTCCACTTTTGTCAGTAAATTACAGCATTTCATGAGCGGACCGATTGTCGGTTTGATTATATGCATGATTATCATGAATACAGTACATATGGGGGCAGAATTTTTAAAAGGAGCGAAATTTGCTTCCAAAACGATTCTTAATTGCGCGATAGTGCTTGTGGGGGGGACTCTCAACATTCATCAGGTGATGGGGACCGGCGGGAGAGCGCTCCCAATGCTGATATGCAACATCGTCATCGCTCTGCTGGTGTCGGGGTATGTGGGACGGCGGATGAAAATGACCTCCAATACCTGCATTTTAATCGGAAGCGGGACCTCCATCTGCGGCGGCACGGCCATCGCCACGGCCGCGTCCGTCATCAACGCCGCGGAAGAGGAGATTGCGTACGCCATGGCGGCGATCTTTTTCTTCGATATCATAGGGGCCCTCGTTTTTCCCTGGCTTGCTGTGGGCATGGGGCTGACGAATGGACAGACGGGCATTTTGATCGGAGGCGCGGTCAACGACATGTCCAGCGTTGCGGCGGCTGAGGCGACGTTTAACGCCCTGACGGGACAGAACCTGAACCTTGCGCTTACGGTCAAGCTTGCGCGGACCACGCTTCTGATACCTCTGGCGATTTTTCTCTCCATTTTTACCGCCCGGCGGAACGTTCTGGAATGTGACAGCCGGGGTTCCGTGTATTCAACGCTGCGTCGGGTTTTCCCCTGGGTCATCGTCGGTTTTGTCACCATGGCCGTTTTGAACTCTCTGGGGCTCATCTCCGGCCTGTCCCGAGCGCTCACCGGTTCGGAGGGGGAGATAGAGGCCGTTCTCAGGACCTGCGGCAAATTTCTCACGACCGTTGCGCTCTGCGGCGTGGGGTTCAAAATAAAATTCCGCGATCTTATGACCAGAGGCCTGAAGCCCGTCCTGCTGGGCTGCGTCACGTGGATTTCCATAACAGCGTTTGCGTTTCTGTACATTTATCTTTAAAACTTAAACTTTTAAAACTTAAACTTCGACTATAAATATTTCAATCAGGGGTGTTTGACTGCATCGTCAGACCTTCGATTTCAATTTGACAACAATTCTTTCGGCAACAATCCTTTCCTGCGATTTTGGGCCGACTTGACAGCTCAATTTATCAGACATAATATTAACAACAAATTTAATTATATTTTATTTATAGGAATAGTATATATTTATGAGAAAAGAGTTTTCTCGATCAGCTCAACCGGCAGAGCGTTCGTAAACGCTGCCAGCAAAAATTCAACTTTTTCATTCAGATTCCTTTTGAGGAACAAAGAAGAGGAGGCATCAATGGATATTTTATTTGTCAACGCACCGGACATCGAAAAACTTGACCTCTCCAACGACGAAATTCTCGGCGCTGTAGAGGACAGCATCATTGCGCAGGGAAATGGGAAGACGGTCATTGAGCCCAGAGTGCATCTTTTCCCAAAGCCGGACGTTCACGGGCATTTCAATATTCTGAGAGGTTATATCGAACCTCTTGGAGTGGCCGGAGTGAAAGTTGTCGGGGATTATGTCTACAATTACAAAAAAGACCTCCCCTCGGAGATGGCTCTGCTCAACCTTTACGATCCGGATACCGGCGCGCCCCTGGCTGTCATTGACGCCACGGAAATAACCAACATGCGTACAGGAGCGCTTACCGCGGTGGGCGCCAAATATCTGGCGAAAAAGAAAAACCGGATACTGGGCCACCTGGGCGCTCGCGGCACCGCTTTCTGGAACGTCGTGCTCCTGGATCATCTTTACCATTTCGAGGAGATCCGCGTCAACAGTAAACGCCGGGAGTCTGCCGAAAATTTTGCGGAACGGCTTCGCAAACGTCTCGGCAAACCGGTTGTCATAGCCCCTGACAGCGAAAGCTGTCTGAAAGGAGCGGACATCATGGTGGAGGCCACAAGGCTGATCGAACCGCAGGTTCTGCTGAAAACCGAATGGGTGGAGCCGGGAACCTTCGTCGTTCCTTATGGGACCGTCAGCGCGGTGGAGCTTTCTCTGACCGACGTCATGGATAAACTTGTGGTTGATGACTGGGGGCAGTGCAGGGGCGGAGTTCTCGGAAGCCTGAGACGTCACGTGGAAACGGGCAAACTCTCGGAGGAGACGCTTTATGCGGAGCTGTGTGAAATCGCGGCGGGCAGGAAAGCGGGCAGAGAAAGAGAGGATGAACGCATCCTGTTCTGGCACAGGGGACTTTCCATCAATGACATCGCCCTGGGGTATCTGATTTACAGTAAGGCTCTGGAAAGAGGTCTGGGGACGAAACTGAAATATCGATAATATCGATTAAGAAGAGATTACCGGAGTGAAGTGGCGCATTATTGTGACAGGTGAATGCGCTGGAAAGAAGGGATTTCTCTGAAAATTATTTTAAACGGCAGCGATTTGGATCTGGAGAGCCTTGGAAAGATCGCCAATGAAGGCGCGGAGGTGGCAATCGCCGTGGAAGCCGAGGAGCGTCTCAGCGCCGCCCGACAGCTGGTTTACGATCTGGCGGGGGAGAACGTGCCCGTGTACGGATTCAACACGGGAGTGGGCTGGAACAGGGACAGACATATTGCGGAGGACTATTTTAAACAGTACAACGAAAACGTCATCCATTCCCACGCCGTTGGATTGGGAAAAGCGGCTTCGGAACCTGAAGTTCGGGCGGCCATGACGATTCGCCTGAATTGCCTTCTGCGGGGCAACACCGGAATTCAGCCGGAGATCGCTCATCGTTTCATGGAATTTTTGAATCTTGGTCTGCATCCGGTTATTCCGGAGCGAAGCTCGGTTGGAGAAAGCGACATTACGGCGCTGGCGCATGTCGGGCTCGCGATGATCGGAGAAGGGGACGTGATTTATAAGGGTGAACGCATGACCTCCTCCGAGGCGCATCGCCTGGCCGGGTTGCGGACAATCGTTCCGGGGCCGAAAGACGCTTTGGCCATCATCAACGCCAGCGCCTTTGGAATGGGGCAGGGGGCTCTGATACTCCTCGATCTGCTGAACCTGGTGAATCAGGCGGACCTGATTTACGCCCTTTCTCTGGAGGCCCTGAATGGGAATACCTCCCCTCTCGATCCCAGGGTCCACGAAGCCCGCAGGCTCCCCGGACAGGCCAAAAGCGCGGCGCTGGTGCGGGATTTTCTGGAGGGCAGTTTTCTCTGGTCTCCCGATCCCCAACGGCCTGTTCAGGATCCTCTGAGTTTTCGGGGAGGCGCTTATATTCACGGTTCTCTCCGGGACGCGCTGGAGTACGTGGTAAAGTACGCCCTGATTCAGATGAACTGCTCCGATGATAATCCCTGCCTTCTGCTGGACGAAAGGCGTATTATCTCCTGCTCCAACTTCGAAACGACCACGATCACGGCGGGGTTCGAGATGTTGGGGATCGTTCTGAGCCACGTGTCGCGGATGTCCTGTTACCGTATGATCAAGCTGGGAACGCCCGCTTTCACCAAACTGCCCCGTTTTCTCTCTCCCGACGAAGAAGCGCATGTGCACGCTTTTGGTACAATTCAAAAAACCTATACACTGTTGGACACCGAAATTCGGCATCTTTCGAATCCTTCGACAGTGGACTTCATGGCGGTTGCCGGTGAGATCGAAGATCACGCCAACAACATGCCTCATGTGGTTCAGCGTCTTCGCAGGATCGTCGATAACCTGAAATATATTTTCGGTATGGAGGCGATGCATGCCGCTCAAGCCATCACTCTGCGTCGTCAGAGGGATCCGGACCTGCCTCTGGGAAAGGGCACGGAAGCCGCCTGGACCCTGTTTCGTAAAACCGTCCCCTGGTACGACCGAGACAGAAACCTTTCCGTGGATATCGAAAAAGCCTGTCAGGTCGTGAAGAGCGGGAATCTTTCTGAAGCGGCCGGACTGACGGTTCAGTAGAGCCGCTGACCTTTTCTGCATTAATCTTGTCAGCCTGTTCCCGGAGTTGCGCGTTTTTTTCGGTACACGATTACGCAAACTGTGTAGAAGACCTGCGGGGAAAAACGGGTGATTCCTGTGCATCCGGATGCGTATAGGGATGCAATTTCATTATTGTTTGGTATTTTTATAAAATAATCATATAATTTTATAAATTATGTGCTAATATTTAGCAACTTAACGTAAAAGGTATTTTTACTGAAGGGAGACATGAAAAATGGGATTGCTGAA
>JAISUO010000024.1 GCA_031272035.1 Synergistaceae bacterium | reverse complement strand
GATTTGATAGCGGAGACGGTGAAACTGGGAGGGATGGGCAGCGGAGAGCACGGAGTGGGATATCTGAAGCTGCCCGCGCTGCTGGCGTCCAAGACCCCCGAGGAAGCGGGAATACACCGGGCGATCAAGCTGGCGTTCGATCCTCTGGAGATCATGAACCCTGGCAAGCTGATCCGGGAAATGTAGCGGAAACGTCACAGCGGAGGAGGCGAGAAATTTTGGACAGGATCAAAGTGGCGATTATCGGGCCGGGGAACATCGGAACCGATCTGATGTATAAGGTTTTGCGCAGTCAATATCTCGAAATGGGAATGATGGCGGGGATCATGGAGTCGGAGGGGATCCGCCGGGCGGCCTCCCTGGGAGTCAAAACGTCGATCGAAGGCGCGCAGGCGGTGGCCAGGGAAAAAGACGTCAAAATCGTGTTCGAGGCCACCAGCGCCGCGGCGCATCAAAAAAACGCGCCGATTCTCAAAGAGGCGGGACAGATCGCCATTGACCTGACTCCTGCCGCCGTCGGCCCCTATTGTGTTCCCTGCGTGAACCTGGACAGGCTGTTCGACGTGCCGAATGTGAACATGGTGACCTGCGGCGGACAGGCGACGATTCCGGTCGTTCACGCGGTAGAACGCGCAGCTGGGGCGGTTTACGCGGAAATTGTCGCCTGTATCTCGTCTAAAAGCGCCGGCCCCGGAACCCGGGCGAACATCGACGAGTTCACGGAGACGACGGCCTCCGCCATCGAAAAGGTGGGAGGCGCGGAAAAGGGCAAGGCGATCATTGTGCTGAACCCCGCGGAGCCGCCTCTGATGATGACCAACACGATCATCGTTCGGACCAGGGACAAAAACGTGCCCGCCGAAAAAATAACGGAGTCCATCGACCGGATCGTGGCGGAGATTCAGAAGTACGTACCCGGCTACAGGCTTCGCGTTCCGCCCCTGATCGACGGGGATAAGGTCACGACGATCGTGGAGGTGCAGGGGCAGGGAGACTTCCTTCCTCCTTATTCCGGCAATCTGGACATCATCAATTCGGCGGCCGTGGCGACGGCTGAAAAGATCGCCGCGAAAATGCTGGGAAAGGAGGGCTCCCGATGAGCGACGGGACAAAGGTCCCTCTGAAGGGACGAAAGATTTACGTAGTCGATACTACCCTGCGGGATGGAAGCCACGCCGTAAAACACAGTTTCACGAAGGAGCAGGTGACGGCCATCGCCGGAGGGCTGGACCGCTGCGGAGTCCCCTTCATTGAGCTTTCCCACGGAGACGGCCTGGGCGGGGCGAGTTACACCTACGGCTTCTCGAAGGTCGATGAGTTTGAGCTCCTCGAAACCGCGGCTTCCGTGGTGAAAAAGGCGCTTCTGACCGTTCTTCTGCTGCCGGGCATCGGAACCATCGAAAACCTGAAGCGCGCCTGCGACTGCGGAGCGAAGGCCGTTCGCGTGGCGACGCACATTACGGAGGCGGACGTCTCCGCGGAGCATATCATTGCCGCGAAGAAGATGGGCATGTTTGTGGTTGGGTTTCTGATGATGTCCCACATGTCCCCTCCGGAGGCCATCGCCCTGGAAGCGCAGAAGATGGAAAGTTACGGCTCGGATTACATCAACATCGCGGACTCCGCGGGGTACCTGCTTCCCGACGACGTGAGAGCGCGTATCGATGCCGTGAGGAACGCCGTGAAAATTCCGGTGGGCTTTCACGCCCACAACAACCTCAGCCTTGCGGTGGCCAACGCCCTGGCCGCCCTGGAGTCGGGAGCGGAGTACGTGGATGCCACCCTGTGCGGCCTTGGCGCGGGCGCGGGCAATACGCAGCTCGAAGTCCTGGCCGGGGTGCTTCAGCGCATGGGCTGCGAGACGGGGCTGGACTTTTACGGGCTGATGGATCTGGCGCAGCAGGTGATGCCGTCGGTTATGCAGCGCCCTCAGGTCGTGGACGCCGGGTCGCTGATGCTGGGTTACGCGGGGGTCTATTCGAGTTTCCTGCTCCACATTTACAGCGCCGCCGAAAAGTTCAAACTGGAGCCGCGGGACATCATGGTGGAGCTGGGACGCAGACACATGATCGGCGGTCAGGAGGATATGATCGTGGACGTGGCCTGGCAGCTCACCCAAAAACAGGCAAAATGAAGGATGCGTAAGGGCGAGCCGACGCAGGGAGCGATTTGACGGCGGCGCGTATAAATGCTAGAATGCCTTTCGTTTGTCGGGGCGTAGCGCAGCCTGGTGAGCGCGCCTGGTTCGGGACCAGGAGGTCGGAGGTTCAAATCCTCTCGCCCCGACCATGAGGAAATTGCGGGAAGGCCCGGGGGAGATTCTCCTTCGAGCCTTCTATTATTATTGATATTTAATCATTGATATTTATTGATGATATTTATTGATTGATGGAGAATTGTGGGAATGGAAAATCGCTGTGATCGTGACGGGCAAAAAACGCAGGAGAACGCCTTTTTACCCGTCTGCCGCGAAGATATGAAGGCGCGTGGATGGAGCGAGCCGGATTTTGTGTTTGTAACCGGCGACGCCTACGTCGATCATCCGAGTTTCGCGATGGCGATCATTGGTCGTCTGCTGGAATCCCGAGGGTATCGGGTGGGTATCGTCTCTCAGCCCGACTGGCGCGTCTCCGGGGCCTTTACGACTCTGGGGCGTCCGAGGCTGGGCGTTCTTGTGGGAGCGGGAAATCTGGACTCGATGCTGAACAAACTGACCGCTGGGAAAAAGACCCGCAGTTCCGACGCCTACTCTCCGGGGGGCAGAAGTGGATTGCGCCCCGACCGGGCCACTATTGTCTACTGTCAGAAAATCCGTGAAATATGGGGGAATATTCCTCTGATTATCGGAGGAATTGAGGCCGGTCTCCGCCGTTTTGCGCATTATGACTACTGGTCCGATGCCCTGCGGCGCTCGATTCTCGTTGACAGCCAGGCCGACCTGCTGGTGTATGGAATGGGGGAGCGTCCAATTCTTGAGATCGCCGCCGCTCTGGCGGAAGGTTTCCCCGTCGGCGCTCTGAGGGAAGTGCGAGGAACCTGTTATATTGCGGAGGAGGAGGAACTTTCACTCCCTTTTCTGGAGCTTCCCTCCTGGGAACAGGTGAGGGCCGACAAAAGAGCTTTCGCGGAGGCCTTTCGACTGACCTCGCAGGAACAGGATCCCATTCGCGGCAAAACTCTGGTTCAGCGATACGACGCCCGATGCCTGGTGCAGCTCCCTCCGGCCCTTCCTCTGACGGAGGAGCAGATGGATGAAATTTACGATCTTCCCTATCAAAGAGAGGCGCACCCGGCTTACGAAGCTTTGGGAGGCGTTCCGGCCCTTGCGGAGGTGAAATTCAGCGTCACGAGCCATCGAGGCTGTTTTGGAAGCTGCGCTTTTTGCGCCATTCACGCCCATCAGGGGAGGATCGTCCAGGCCCGAAGCCACGGGTCGATTCTTCGGGAGGTGGAGGCGCTGAGCCGCATGAAGGACTTTAAGGGATACATTCACGATATTGGAGGCCCGACGGCGAACTTTCGGCATCCCTCCTGCGGGGAGCAGCTTCTTCGGGGGACCTGCAGACATCGGGAATGTCTGTTTCCCGAACCCTGCGGTCATCTGGACGTCTCCCACGAGGATTATCTGGCTCTGCTGGAGAAAGCCCGAAGCGTCAAAGGCGTCAAAAAGGTGTTTGTGCGGTCGGGACTGCGGTATGATTACCTCCTGGCCGACCGGAAGAACGGGGAAAAATTTTTGACGGAGCTCTGCCGGCATCACGTCAGCGGACAGCTTAAAGTCGCTCCCGAACACGCTTCCCCCGCTGTTCTGCGGGTCATGCGCAAGGGAGGGATCGAACAGTACCGCCGGTTTATGGAATTGTTCCGGACCATCAATGAACGGTTGGGCCGGAAGCAGTACCTCGTGCCCTATTTTATGACGTCTCACCCCGGATCGGGTCTGAAGGAAGCCATCGATCTGGCTCAATTTGCCGCCGAACTCGATTTTTGCCCGGAGCAGGCCCAGGACTTCATCCCCACCCCTGGAAGCCTGGCCGCCTGCATGTATTACACGGAGCTGGATCCCTTCACGGGCAAGCCGGTGAAGGCGGCCCGAACCTCCCGGGAGCGGAACATGCAGAGGGCGCTCCTCCAGCATCGTATGCCGAAAAACCGGACCCTCGTCCGTCAGGCCCTGATTGAGGCGGGAAGAGAGGACCTGATCGAAACATTGCTCGGGCCGCGGGGAACTGTCGGCGAAAAAAAGTCGCTCATTGCCGGAGGCGGCAGGAGAAGTTTTTCAGGAAAGCGGGGGCCAGCTCCACGAGAAGGACGGAGCCGAAGATCAGGGCGCAGCCGACCCCCATCTGAAAAGTGAAGGTCTCGCCCAGTAGGAAGATGCCGCTCAGAGCCCCGAACACGGACTCCAGCCCCAGAAGGAGGGAGGCGTGGGTGGAACTCGTGTACTTCTGCCCCAGGTTTTGAATCAAAAAACAGAGAAACGTGCAGAAAAACGCTGAAAACAGAACCTCTTTCAGCCCTCTGGAACCCTGAAAGACCAGAGTTTCTCCCGCCGGAAAGGTCGCCAGCAGAGAAAGCAGGGCGGTGACGACGAACTGGACGAAGGTCAGAACCATGGGGTCGCCGTCGGCGGCGAAATGTCCGATGGCGATGATCTGCATGGCGAAAAACAGGGCCGAAAAAATGGTGAGCACGTCGCCGATGTTGAGAGGCCCGTCGGCATTGGAGATCAGGAGCCTCATCCCCGTAAAACAAATCAGGGACCCCAGCGTCGTGGTCCATCCGGGGAAAATTCTGCGCCGCGCCCAGACCAGAAGGGGCACCATGACCACGTATCCGGCCGTGAGAAACGCCTGTTTCCCGGCGGTCGTAAAAATGAGCCCCAGAGTTTGAACCCCCATGGCCAGAAACAGCAGGCAGCCGATGGTCGTTCCTCCGATGAGGTCGCGTCTTGAGCACGACAGAATACGTCGGGGAAACACGATTCCCATCAGCAGAGCGCCCAGGCTGAAGCGGAAAAACAAAAGCCAGAAGGTGGGATAGACGTCGAGGGCTTCCTTCATGGCCACGAAGCCCAGCCCCCAAAGGAAAGCGCAAAGCACCAGCATTCCATCGGCCAGCCACATCCGCAGTCCGGTTCCGCCCTCCGCGGGAGCGCAATTTTCGTTTTGTGTTTTCTGCGAGCTTTGATTCATGAGAACCCAGTCCATTTCTCGTACGGATAAATACAGGTATGGAGTATAACAGGGTAAAAGAACGTGAACAAGGTATCTTCTGAAAAAGGCATCTTCTGAAAAACAGGGTCAAAATAAGTCACATATGTTACGATAGGTTATAATAGTTAATTGTCAGTGGAAGCCATTTTTGTGAGTGTGAGAGGTGAAATTCTTGAACGACATGGCCGAGCGTATTGCTGTTTATGCGGCGAGCCGAATATCCGCCCGATTGCCGGAGCTGATATTTCGAGAACAGCGCGAGGGCGACACCGGTCTCAACGCCCATCTGGAAATTGTGGAAGAATATCCGAGGATGGGCAAGATGATCGGTCTGCAAATCCGTTCGGATGAGAACGCCAGACTGGAACGCAGTGCACGGGGGTATGTCTGTCGGGGAGATATGGTTCATCTGGCCTACTGGCTTCAGCATGCCGTTCCCGTTCTCGTAATGATTTACGAGCAGAAAAACGACCGCATTCTGTGGGAGTTCGCGGGTACGGACACGATAGAAATAGACGGAGCCGAATGGGAACTGGTGGTCCCTCACGATCACGTCTACGGATCGGAGGCCGTTCCGGCCATCTCCGAATTGCCCTGCTACAGCCCGTACCTTTCGCGTCTGGCTCTGGACAGAACCTGGATGGAGCTGATCGAAGCGGGACGGGATATTTCGGTGGAGCTGGAGGAATGGATCAACCGCCCGTCGGACCAGGGAACCCTGCGTCTGTGTGTCGGCGGCGCCAGCGGCGGCGGGGCGGAGTCCATTTACGACTGGGCCTTCCGCACGGCTCCGGATATGCCCCACGTCTTTCGTCTGCCCGCGCTTTTCCCCTGGGCGAGTTTATCCGTGGATGAGGACTTTTATCGGGAAAAGGAGTCGAATCCACCTTCCGACGCGTTCCCCATTCGCCCCTGGACGGTGGAAGCCGGCGAAATCGCCCGTTTTACGCTGAAACTCTCCCTGAACGAGCTGGGTCGGTCTTTTTTGACGACAGAGCGTTTTCTGAGACGCGGAGAATTTCCGAGAACCGTGCCTGCGGGGAAAATCGGCGATGCTTACGAATCGGGTCTCAAGTTCAGGCTCCATAAAAAGGCATAAAAAGCTCTGAAAATTTGGGCCTGAAAAATCTGAGCCTGAAAAAGAGAACATCACATGGGTGAGAGGTGGCGGCATGCCCCCTGAAGTGAACGATTCCGAACAAATTACGAAAAAACGCATTTCTCTCGGCGAGCTGCGGGAATACATGACCAGTCCGGCGCGGGTGGCGGAAGATGTCGTTGCGACCAACGGCGTTATTTTGCTGCCCAGGGGAACCTCCCTGGCGTCGCTGCTCTCCTCTGTGGACGATGTCGAAAAAAATCTGCAGCGATGGGGGATTACCTCCATTCCCATCATCATCCAGATCACTTTGGACAACGAGGGACTGGACAACATTATGAAGTCCGTAAGAGGGCAGATCGAAGATTTCGATCCGCAGCTGGCCAAACACGCGGTGGAGCAGGTGAGCAGCGTTTACAGCCGTATTGGCGATGGAACCCTTGACTCCGAGGGATACGCGACCCTCGTTCAGGAAGGGCGCATTCTGGCTCAGGAGGTGTCTCAGGCGAAGCAGGTGATGCTTTGCCTGGGGCGGGTGCGAAGCTGGGACGAGTACACCTATGTCCATTCCCTGAACGTCGCTCTTCTGGGCGGCGTGCTGGCGAATCGCCTTTATCCCGGACGCACGGAAGTTGCCGAGTGCATGTCCATCGGGGGCATTTTGCACGATTTGGGGAAGGCGCGCATCCCCAAAGAGGTTTTGAACAAGCCGGGTGCTCTGACAAAAGATGAATTTGAAATTATCAAAAAACACACGGAGTTTGGAGAGGAGCTGGCTGTCGCCAATGGAGTTACCGACCCCTGGATACTTGCGGTGATTCGCGGGCATCACGAACGGTATAACGGCGAGGGGTATCCCGACCGCCTTATGAAGGAGCAGATTCGGAAGGAAGGCAGAATTGCGGCCGTGGCGGACGTTTTCGACGCCCTGACCGCCAGGAGGGTCTACAAGGAACCCATAGAGAGTCGAGTTGCGGTGTCGATGATGATCGAAAACATGGGAACCCATTTCGATCCGGAGGTGGTCAGGACGCTTTTGCTGCTGATCGGGCTTTACCCTCCGGGGACACTGGTGAGGCTTTCCGACGAAAGTCTGGGAGTTGTGGTGGGTTCCAGAGGAAAGGATCTGATGCGGCCTCAGGTTTTGCTGCGAGTCGACTCCATGGGACGGAAAGTGGAAGGTATTAAAATCGTGGATCTCAGCATGAATCCCCCCCTCCATATTCAACAGCCTCTCGAGGACTTCGGAAAACTGGATTTAACCGCTTCATCACCGGCCTGAAAATCGGAAGGAAAATCGGAAGATCGAACGAAGATTCCTCTTTCGAAAGGTCAGGGTTTTTCCCTGTTGCAATGCATGTCTTCGGTTTATCATGATGTTGCGGATAAATTTTATTTTGCAGGAAGAGGGGGTCCTGCGTGAAAAACGTGTTTTAGAAAGTGTAAAAGAAATTTTATGAAAATTTGGGGGGTGTACTGTCGTTGGCCAAAAAATTCCAGGTGGAAGTCAGCAACGCGTGGTGTAAGGGATGTTCACTGTGCGTCGGCGTTTGTCCAAAATCTGTCCTTGAGCTGAGTGATCGCATGAAATCCACGGCGGCGCGGATGGGAGACTGCATTGGATGCCGACAGTGTGAGAATATCTGTCCTGATTTTGCGATTACGGTCACGGAGAGTAAGGAGGGTGATGGAAATGTCTGACAGCGGGAAACCTTCCAATACGGCTTTCTGGCAGGGCAACACGGCTCTGGCGTACGGGGCTCTGGCGGCGGGCTGCAACTTTTTTGGGGGATACCCCATAACGCCTTCGTCGGAAATCGCGGAGGTCATGGCCCAGGAGCTGCCCAAACGGGGCGGAAAGTTCATCCAGATGGAGGACGAAATCGGGGGCATCGCGTCGATCATCGGCGCTTCCATCGCGGGGGCGAAATCCCTCACCGCCACGTCGGGACCGGGTTTTTCCCTGAAACAGGAGAACCTGGGGCTGGCCTACATCGCGGAAATTCCCATCGTGGTGGTGGACGTCATGCGTGGAGGGCCCTCCACGGGGCTGCCCACGAAAACGGCTCAGCAGGATGTCATGCAGGCGCGCTGGGGAACGCATGGCGACCACGCGACGATCTGCTACTCTCCCGCATCCGTGCAGGAGTGCTACGACCTGGCGATCCGGGCGTTCAACATGGCCGAGCGTTTCCGTCAGCCCGTGCTGATTCTCTCCGATGAAGTGGTGGGGCACATGCGCGAAAAGGTGACGATTCCGGAGCCGGCGAAACTGCATATCGTGAATCGCGTACGTCCGGCGGTGCCGCCCGAGAAGTTCACGCCCTACGAGCCGGATCCTCTGACGGGCGTTCCCGCGATGGCCTCGTTCGGAGATGGTTACTCCTGGCACGTGACGGGTCTGACCACCAGCGCCTGGGGATTTCCCACCAACAACGCGAGGGAAATAGAAAGAAAGATGCTGCGTCTGATGAGCAAGGTGGATCGGGCGCGAAGCGAGATCGTGGACTACGAGTCGGAGTCCATGGACGGCGCCGACGTCGTCGTGGTGGCTTACGGCAGCGTGGGAAGATCGGCCCTTCGAGCCGTCCGGGATGCCCGCAGGAAGGGGATTGCGGCCGGATTTTTCCGCCCCATCACCCTTTGGCCCTTCCCCGGCGAAGAACTGACGAGAATGACTCTGGGCGCGAAGGTCGTCCTGGTTCCGGAGTTGAACTGCGGCCAGATGGTTCTTGAGGTGGAGCGCGTTATGAAGGGCAGAAGCGACGTTCGGGGAATCAACCTGGTGAACGGAGAGCTCTTCAAGCCTTCGGAAATCCGGCGTGTCATTGAGGAGGTGGCCTAAATGCCGAGTACGCAAGTGTTGAGTTGGCTCAGAACGAGGTTCATGCCGCATATCTGGTGCCCGGGCTGCGGACACGGGATCATCATGCACGCGCTCATCCGGGCTCTGGTGGCGCTGGAAAAGGATAAAAGCCAGACGGTTATCGCGTCGGGTATCGGATGTTCCAGCCGTATGGCGGGTTATATCAACGCCTGCACGCTGCACTCCACTCACGGCCGGTCTCTGGCCTTCTCCACGGGCATCAAGCTGCACAAGCCCCAGCTGACCGTGGTTGACGTCATGGGAGACGGAGACTGCTCCGCCATCGGGGGCAACCACTTCATTCACGCCTGCCGCCGCAACATCGACATCACCGCGGTGGTCATGAACAACAACATCTATGGCATGACGGGAGGGCAGGCCAGCCCCACCACCCCCGCCGGCTCCTGGGCCTCCACGACGCCCTACGGGGCCATCGATCCGCCCTTTGACATCTGCAGGCTGGCGGAGGGCGCCGGAGCGTCCTACGTGGCGCGAACCACCATCGCCAATCCGCGTCAGGCGGAGATGTACATCATGAACGGCATCAAAAGAAAGGGTTTTTCGGTCATCGAAATCGTCACCCACTGTCATACGCAGTACGGCCGCAAAAATGACCGGCGGCTGCCCATTGAGAACTACAACTTCTTCAAGGAGGCCTCCGTGCCCCTGAGCAAGGCCAAAACCATGTCTCCGGCGGAACTGAAGGGCAAACTGGTGTGCGGGGAGTTCGTGGACAGAGAGAGCCCGGAATACACGGAGCAGTACGACAAAGTTATCGAAATTGCCCAAAGGAAGGGTTAAAACATGGCGGACGAGAGATTTGAAATTCGCATTGCGGGTTCCGGAGGTCAGGGAGTTATTTTGGCGACGGAGCTGATTGGACAGGCCATCACCCTCTATGAAACGGGACTTTACGTCGTTCAGTCTCAGGCCTATGGCCCGGAGGCCAGAGGGGGAAAATCGAAGGCCGAGGTGGTGATTTCCAGGGAGCCCATCGATTATCCGAAGGTGATGGCTCCCAACCTGCAGGTGATTCTGACCCAGGCCGCCGCGGAGGAGTTCGCTGTCGACACCGTGCCGGGAGGGCGAATCGTGTATGACGATTTCTTCGTCACCGACCTTCCGGGAATCCAGACGTCCTACGGCAGCGGAAGCGTGGAGGACTCGGTGCGGAGAATCGACGCCCGCATCTACACGCTGCCCATCGTTCGGACGGCCCGGGAAAAAATCGGGAAGGAAATTGTGACCAACATGGTTGCTCTGGGCTGCGTGGGACGCGTTCTGGACCTGGAGCACATCGCTTCCTCCGAATCCCTGCGAAAGGCCATTGCCGATCATTTTCAGGTGCCGAAAATCGTGGAGCTGAATGTTCAGGCCTTCAATGAGGGATACGAACTTTTTCGGCAGAGTCCTTTGCCGTAAAACACCGCTGCGGCGGAAACCTGAAGGGATTTGCCCGCGCCGGACGGAAGACGATTTTGTCTCCGTTCGGCGTTTTTTTTGAGGAACGGAAGTTATCAGGAGGGTCGCGAAATGTATAAATGATATAATACGCGCGTTTAACAGGTCGAAAGGAGCAGTGGATTATGAAGACGGAGTTACTTGGACAGGAAAAGAACGTAGTGAGGATAAAGGTGGACTTTGAAGCGGAGGAGTTTTCGTCGAATCTGAACGAGACGATTCAGGAAATCGCTCAAAAGACCAACATCCCTGGTTTCCGCAAAGGACATACACCGCGCAGAGTGATCGAGATGCGTTTTGGCCGGGAGAACCTGTACGGCGAAGCTTTCCAAAAGCTGATTTCCAACGCGGTGGAGCAGGTTGTGGGAGACTACGACCTGGATACGATCGCCGCGCCTTCCCTGAGCATGGAGGACACGATTCAGGAAGGAAAACCGCTGTCCTGTGAACTTACGTTCGAAGTGACTCCCGAAGTCGCCCTGCCTGAACTCGGCGAGATCGAGGTTGAAAAACTCATCCCGAAGGTGACGGACGAAATGGTCGATGTGATGGTACAGAACCTTCGGCGGGAACACTCTGTTCTTTCTCCGGCGACCCGTCCCGCTCAGGAAAAGGACGTTCTGTCGGTGAAATACGTGACGGAGGTTTCCGGTCCCGAGGGAGAGCCGGTCAAAAGTGACGAGCAGAAGGGTGATGTGGACCTGGCGGAAAGTACCATCCGACCCGACGTTCGAAACGCCCTTCTGGGGAAGAGCGCCGGAGAAACCGCGGAAGTGGAGTTTAACGTGGAGGAAGCCCACGAGGATAAAACGGTGGCCGGGAAAAAGGTCCATTACTTTTTCACCGTGGAGGAAGTGAAGGAGAGAGTCCTCCCCGAAATGGCCCCGGAGTTCTATAAAAAGGCGCTGGGGACCGACATCGAATCCGAAGAAGCCTTTCGTGAAGAACTGAAAAAACGCCTCCTGGCCCGTATCGATGCGGACAATACCTCTCAGGCCACCATGACGGCCGTCGACCGCATCGTCGAAAAATCCTCTCTGGAAGTTCCCGAGACCCTGGTGAAGCGTCAGATCGAGTTTCAGAAGGAACGCGACGCCGCGGACGCGAAGAAACGCTACGGTCAGGAGCTGAGCGAGGTTCTGAAGAACAATTCGGTGAATCCGGAGGACTACGAGCGCAACCTGCGGGCGACGGCGGAAAACATCGTCCGGCGTTCTCTGGTCCTCGACGAGATCGGGAAGAAATTCGACGTAGAGGTCCAGAAGACGGAGCTTGACGGCGAAATTGACCGCAGAGCTGAACTTTATGGGGTGGAGCCCACGAAACTCCGGGCGATTTTCTATAAGAACAGAGAAACCGTCGGACGCGTGGTGGAAGACATTCGCTATGGAAAGATCACGAAGATCATTATGGAAAACGTCAAAGTTCGGGATGTGGAGCAGCTTTCTCCCGCTTCTTCTCCAAACGCCCCAGAGGCGGAGAGCGCTCAGGAACAACAATAAAATAAAGGAGTAAGCCGAATGTCTTATTTCAATATTCCTTACGTCATTGAGCAGACGGGACGGGGTGAACGGGCCTATGATATTTACAGCCGCCTGCTGAAGGACAGAATTATTTTTCTGGGCACGGACGTAAACGACGACGTGGCCAACGTAATAGTCGCCCAGCTGCTTTTCCTGGAGAGCGAAGACCCGGAAAAGGACATCCATCTTTACATCAACAGTCCGGGGGGCAGCGTTACGGCGGGGCTTGCCATTTACGACACGATGCAGTACATTAAAAGTCCGGTTTCTACGATATGCGTCGGGCTGGCCGCCAGTTTCGGCGCGATTCTCCTGGCAGGAGGGCAGAAAGGAAAGCGGTTTGCCCTTCCCAACGCGGAAATCATGATCCATCAGCCTATGGGAGGGACCCGTGGACAGGCCAGCGACATCGAAATTCACGCCCGTAATATTTTGAAAACACGTGATCGCCTGAATCGCATTCTGGCGTATCATACCGGTCAGAACATCGAAAAAATAGCGATGGATACGGACAGAGACAATTTTATGACGGCCGGGGAATCGCTGGAGTACGGCCTCATCGATCAGGTCATCGAGTCACGGCAGAGCAAATGATCGAATCCTCGTCTCAGCAACGATAGGGAGTCTCCGCGCCGGGTATTGGAGGTATGGCTTTGAAAAAACTGAACAGAAATGACGATCAGAAGGAGATACGCTGCTCGTTCTGTGGAAAGGCGCAGTCCGAAATTTTTCGTCTGATCTCGGGACCGGGGGTTTGTATCTGTGACGAATGCGTAAACCTCTGCAATATCATCCTCGCGGACGAAAAAGCGGGATTGGACGCGGCGTCGGCCAAAAAGCAGGCGGGCGCCCAACATCCTCAGCCTCTGAAAAAAATGGAGCGTGAAACGGCTCTTAGGGTCTACACGCCCCGGGAGCTCAATGGTTTTCTGGATCAGTATGTTATCGGGCAGGAACGGGCGAAACGCGTCGTTTCTGTGGCGGTTTACAATCATTATCAGAGGGTGAAGAACAACATTGATACCCGAGATTCCGAAGTCGAGCTTCAGAAGAGCAACGTTTTGCTCCTGGGCCCCACCGGTTCGGGAAAAACGCTGATCGCTCAAACTCTGGCGCGTCGGCTGAACGTTCCCTTCGCCATTGCCGATGCCACCACTCTCACCGAGGCGGGGTACGTGGGCGAGGACGTGGAAAACATTCTGGTGCGTCTGCTTCAGGTGGCCGATTACGACCTGGCCGCCGCCGAGAGAGGGATCATTTATATCGACGAGATGGACAAAATCGCCCGTAAGTCCGAGTCCACCTCCATCACCCGGGACGTGTCGGGAGAGGGCGTTCAGCAGGCCCTGCTCAAAATTCTGGAGGGGACCACCGCGAACATTCCTCCCAAGGGGGGCCGCAAACACCCGCATCAGGAGTTTATCCAGATGGAAACCAGCAATATTCTTTTCATCTGCGGAGGAGCTTTCGAGGGCATCGAGGACATCGTGGCCCGGCGGGAGAGCAAGCGCACCATCGGTTTCGGCGGAGAGCTCCAGGGACGGCACTCGTCCCGGCGTTACGACATTGTCAGCCGGATTCAGCCGGAGGATCTGATGGCCTTCGGTTTCATTCCGGAGCTGGTGGGGCGTATTCCGGTGCTGGTGGCGCTGGAGGATCTGGACGAGGACGCCTTCGTGCGAATCCTTGAGGAACCGCGCAATTCTCTGGTAAAGCAATACAAAAAAATCTTCGAGATGGAGCAGGTCCGCCTGGAATTTACGCCGGAGTCTCTGAGGCGCATCGCGGCTCTCGCGGTCAAGAAACAGACGGGGGCCCGGGGTCTGCGTTCCATCATGGAAAACCTGATGCTGGACATCATCTACGAACTGCCCTCTCTTGAGAAAAAAGTCAGTTCTCTGGAAATCACGGCGGACTTTGTCGACAACCATCTTTCTCCCCTCGCCCTTCTGGGGGCGGCGAAGAAGGAGGTAGCCTAGTGCCTTCCGGTCAGAAAAAAGAGAAGACGGAGATCATTTCTGACGTGACGGAGGACAGCCTGGAAGAGCGATTTTATCCTGTACTGCCAATACGAGACGTGGTTCTTTTTCCGGGGATCATCATCCCCTTCTTCGTGGGGCGTCCCCGTTCTCTGAGAGCCATTGAGAACGCCCTGCTCCACGACAGGAAGGTTTTTGTGGTGGCGCAGAAAAAAATGGACACCGAGGATCCGGAAAGCGGAGACCTCTACGAAACGGGCACGCTCTGCAACATTTTGCAGATGGTGCGCATTCCCGACGGAACCACCAAAGTGCTGGTGGAGGGTCTGGAGCGCATGAAGGTCGACACCTGGATATGGGATCGGGAGATTTTGCAGGCCCATCTCATGCCGATGCCCTGGAAAATCTCGAAATCCCAGAACATGGAGGCTTTGAAACGGCGGGTTCTGGATGGATTCGAACGCTATAACATCCTTCAGCCCCGCATTCCGGGAGAAGTGATGTCCTCCATCATGGGAATCACCGACTTCGGTCAGCTTCTGAACCTGGTGGGGGCCCATATCTCGGTGAAGATCGACGCCAAACAGAAACTTCTGGAGACGGATGACCTGGAGTCGGCCCTTGGAATTTTACTGAAACTTCTGACCGAGGAAATCGACATTCTGGAGCTGGAGCACGACATTCAGGATCGGGTTCGGTCCGTGGTGGACAAGCAGCAAAAAGAATATTATCTGAGGGAACAGCTGCGGATCATTCAGGACGAACTGGGGCAGAATCGGGGAGAGGACGGCGGCGGGGAGTTCTCCCGATACGAGAAAAAAATAGCGGCTTCGGCCATGAGCGACGAAGCCCGGGAAAAAGCTCAAAGAGAGCTGGATCGTCTTGCCCACATGCCCTCCATGTCGCCGGAATCGACGGTGGTGCGCAATTATCTGGACTGCCTGCTGGACCTGCCCTGGGGTATCCGCACGGTGGACAATCTGGATATTTCCCATGCGGCGGAACTTTTGGAGGAGGACCACTACGGCCTGGAAAAGGTCAAAGACCGCATCCTGGAGTTTCTGGCGGTGCACCGTCAGGCGGGAAACGACATGAGGGCCCAGATCATCTGTTTCGCAGGCCCTCCCGGAGTCGGAAAAACGTCGCTGGGACGGTCCATCGCCCGGGCCATGAACCGCAACTTCGTCAACGTCTCTCTGGGAGGCGTAAGAGATGAGGCCGAAATTCGGGGGCACCGGAGAACCTACATCGGCTCTCTTCCGGGGCGTATCATTCAGAAACTTTCCCGGGCGGGAAGCTGCAACCCGGTGATGCTGCTGGACGAAGTGGACAAGCTGGGCAACGACTTCAGGGGAGATCCGGCTTCCGCCCTGCTGGAAGTGCTGGATCCCCGGCAGAACAATACCTTTACGGACCATTATCTGGAAATTCCCTTCGACCTCAGCGAAGTTCTGTTCATTACCACGGCCAACGCAACCCACACGATACCGAAGCCCCTTCTCGACCGCATGGAGGTCATACCGCTGTCGGGCTACACCACTCAGGAAAAGACCCTTATCGCCCTGCGTCATCTTCTGCCCCGGGTTTTGAAGGAACACGGTCTGGGACAGTCTCAGATGAAGATCACGCCGGCGACGGTGGAAAGAATTATTTCAGGCTGGACCCGGGAGGCGGGGGTGCGGGGCCTGGAAAGAGAACTGGCCACCATTGCCCGCAAGATCACCCGGCAGATTGTGGAGGCGTCGGACAGAGGGCAGGCGTTTAAACTGCCGGTTCGGGTCAAAAACACCGACCTCAAGGAGTACCTCGGAGCTCCGAAACTGTATGACACGAAAATTCCGAAAACACCTCAGAAGGGCAACGTGATCGGGCTCGCCTGGACGGAGGCGGGAGGCGACGTTCTTCTGGTGGAGGCCGTGACGATGAAGGGCAAGGGAGAGCTGGCCCTGACCGGCAAGCTGGGAGAGGTCATGCAGGAATCCGCCAGAGCGGCCATCAGCTACCTGCGTTCGGAAAGCGAGGCGCTGGAGATCGGCGACTTCGACTGGAAGGCCTTCGACATTCACGTTCACGTCCCTGACGGCGCCGTCCCCAAAGACGGCCCCTCGGCGGGGGTTACCATGGCCACCGCGATTCTCTCGGCGGTCAGCGGCCGGAAAGTCTCCATGGATCTCGCTATGACGGGGGAGATCTCCCTGCGGGGGCAGGTGCTTCCCGTGGGTGGGATTCGGGAAAAACTTCTGGCGGCCAGGCGATACGGTGTTCGTCATGTGATTTTGCCCGAGGCGAACCGGCAGGACGTGGAGGAAATTCCCCGGGAGGTTCTGGAGGGAATGAAGTTTGATTACGCCTCCGAGGTGACCGCCGTCTTCAGAAAGGCGCTGCTCAGCTGATGCCTCCGGGATGGAGGGTGGCTGTGGAGGCGACCAGTTTCACCGTCGAGCAGTTCCCGGAGGAAACCGTTCCGGAAATTGCCATGGCCGGACGTTCGAACGTGGGCAAATCCACGCTGATCAACGCTCTTTTGGGCGCGAAACTGGCTTACGTCGGCTCCGCCCCGGGAAAAACGCGAAGCATCAATTTTTACGCCGTGGAACGAACGGGAGGAGAAAACAGGCAGGCGTTCCGCCTTGTGGACCTGCCGGGCTATGGCTATGCCTCCCGCAGCCGGTCCGAGCGCAAAGAGTGGTCGCGGCTCACCTCCTCCTACGTGGAGACGAGAAAATCCCTGGTTTTTGTCTGTCATCTGGTGGATTTTCGTCATGGAATGCTGGCCAACGACCGGTTGCTTCAGGACTGGCTTCAGGAATGCGGGCGTCCCGCGATGGTGGTGTTCACCAAGGCGGACAAAATCACCCGGGGAAAGCGCAGGGAAATGCTTCATCAATACGTCCGGGACGGACTGAGGTCCATTGATGTCCCCATCATCACCTCCGGAGCGGACCGCAGCGGTATAGACGACCTGCGGCGATTCATCGAAACCCGCATCGACGCACTGAACGCAATTGCATAATCCGCTATAAAAAAAGACCGTCTGCTGTAGACGGCCTTTTGCGTTATATTTTCCCTTTATATTTTTCCCATCATCATCGAGGCAAAGACCTTCGCGTTGTTGACGATGTACTGGATTTCCGTGTACTCGTCCGGCTGGTGAGCGGAGGTCTCGCATTCCTGCGACCATACCGCGGCGGGGATGCCCTTTCGCCGGAAGAAGGCGGCGAAGGTTCCGCCTCCGATTCCCCCCAGTTCCGGCTCCACGTTCAGAACTTCCCTGATGGAGTCCGTCAGCAGCCGCACGATATCGGTGTCCGCGGACGTGGGAGGCGCGGCATCGCTGCGTTCGGGTTTCAATTCGATTTTTGCGCCGGTGCGGGCCGCCACGTCGTTCTTCACTTTTTCGACCAGAGCGATGACGTCGTCCAGGGGCACGGAGGGGAGAACCCGGCAGTCGAAGGAAAAACGCTCCATGCCCGGTATGGTGTTCACGTTGGGGACGTTGGCGAAACGCCGGGTCGGCTCGAAGGTAGATACCGGAGGGCTGAAGAGTTTGTCCTCCTCCGGGAAAGCCCTGTGGAGGGCGTTGTCGACCTCCACCGCCAGAAGGTTCGCGACCCTGCAGGCGTTGAGTCCCGTCTGGGGTCTGCTGGCGTGGGCCTGTTTTCCGGAAACCTCGAACTCCAGTTTCAGTCCGGATTTTTCGGCGATTTCGACGAAAGTTCCCCTGTCGTTGCCGGCATCGGGGGCAATCACGAGGTCGTCCTGACGGAACAGTCCCCGCTCCACCAGAGGAGCGACTCCATAACCGCTGCCCATTTCCTCGTCCGCCAGAAAACCCAGGTACACGGTGAAGGAGGGGGTCACTTTCAGGTTCGCGAAGGCCTTCAGAGCGTAAAGTGAGGCGATCAGGCTCATGCCGTTGTCGCTGACGCCCCGTCCGTAGAGCCGGCCTTCCCGCACAACGGGATCATAGGGGTCGTGGCTCCAGAGAGACCGTTCTCCTTCGGGCACCACGTCCACGTGGGTGAGGATGCACAGGCGACGGGGAGATTCTCCCCGATATTCCAGAAAAAGGGAGGGGCGGTTGCCCGTAGAGGATTTCGCGTCGTCGACGCGCTGCCACTCCACCCGCCCAAGCCCCAGCTCGGCCGCCAGCTTTTCGATTTCCCGGGCCTTCGCTTCTTCGCCGGTTCCTCCGTTGTGGGGGGAAACAGCAGGAATACGACAAATACGGCTCAGGGCCGCAACCATTTCGTCCCTGAGCCGTTCAATTTCAGTAAAAATTCGTTCTTTCACAATGTTCTCCTACAGGAACACGCCCCGCAGCTTCGCGACGTCGGCGACACGCTGAATCGCGGCCATAAAGGCGGCGCGGCGCATGGGAACCTTGCGGTCCTGGGAGTAATCCCATACCAGCTTGAAGTTCCCTTTCATAATATGAATCAGTCTCTTGTTGTATTCTTCTTCGGTCCAGAAGTAACCGCTCAGGTCCTGAGCCCACTCGAAGTAGGAGCCAATGACTCCGCCGGAGTTGGCAAGGAAGTCAGGAACGATGATAACGCCCTTTTTGACCAGGATGTCGTCCGCTTCAGGGGTGACGGGGCCGTTGGCGCCTTCAACGATATACTTCGCCTTCACGTCGCCGGCGTTCTTTACGTTGATGACGCCGTCCAGCGCGCAGGGGAAAAGCATGTCGCAGTCCACGAACAGGACGTCGGCCAGACCCTTCTTCTCGCAGCCGTCACAGGTAAAGCCCTCCAGGAGCTTCTTGGGATGCTTTGTGATGTGGTCGAAGGCCTTCGTGATGTCGATCCCCTTCGGAGAATAATAGGTGCCCGTGACGTCGCTGATGGCCACGACCTTCGCTCCGGCCTCGACCATGTTGAGGGCGGCGTAGCTTCCCACGTTGCCGAACCCCTGAATGGCCACAGTGGCGCTCTTCGGGTCCTTGCCCTGAACCTTCAGCAGCTCCAGTCCGCAGGTGGCGACGCCGTAACCCGTGGCCGCGGTGCGACCCAGAGAGCCCCAGTAGGAAATGGGTTTGCCGGTGAAGACGCCCGGCTCCAGACGGCCGTGCAGTTTGCTGATGGTATCCACGAACCACACCATCTCCTGACCGCCGGTGTTGACGTCGGGAGCGGGAACGTCGGACCAGGTGCCGACGATGGGGGCGATGCGGGCCGCAAAGGCGCGGGACATGCGCTCCTTTTCCTTCATCGACATGGTCAGAGGGTCGCAGGAAATGCCGCCCTTGCCGCCGCCGTAGGGGATACCGGCCAGAGAGCACTTCCAGGTCATAAGCATGGCCAAAGCCTCACACTCGTCCACGTCCACGTCGGGGTGATAACGAATACCGCCTTTGGCGGGCCCAAGGGCGGTAGAGTGCTGCACGCGATAACCACGGAAGATTTTCACGGATCCGTCGTCCATTTCCACGGGTACGGAAACTTCCAGTCTGCGCTCGGAACTGCCCAGAATGGCAATCATGTTTTCGTCAAGTCCCATTTCCTCCGCCGCGCCGTAAAAATTTCTGAGTGCGGTGTCCAGCAGTACGTTCGTAGCCGTTCTTCTAATACCAGACATTTTTATACACCTCCGAAAAATTATTCAGCTTTCCTGTTTTTTCAAACTTCGGAATCTGAAACTATAAAACGCGATCCTGATTGAATTCTGAGAAACATTTCCTTACCTGCAACAAACGTCATCACGAAAAAATGAGATAAAATGCTTACTTGTAGTTCAACCTTGCCAATAATAGCATATTTAAATTTAATTTTAAGTACGCTTATTTACGTAAGATTGGATTCTTTTTCCCGACCTTCTTCGTCCCGGTCGAAGGGAATTTCTTCGCCGTCCCGGGTGAGGATCGTGGCCTTTTGTTCCGCCAGAGCCAGAAAGTCCCGACTCTCCCGTATCAGGAGAATGCCTTTTTCAAAAACCTCCAGCGATTCGTCCAGGGAGAGTTTCCCCTCTTCGAGCCGCTTCAGTATTTCGTCCAGGTGTTCCAGGTTTTCACCGAAATTCATTTTTGCGTCCTCCTGTCAGGGTAAAATTTTTTTACCCTTTTTTGATTCTCCATCATTTTAGCGTTTTTATTCGATTTTGTGCGGGAAATACCGTTTCTGTGTCATTTTGCCTGTGATGTGATAAAATCCTTCAGGTATGTATAAAAGGATTCGGGACGAAGGGGGTTCCCTGGCGAAGTTTTTATTCCAAAGGAACTTTTTTTGTTCGTACAATGTCAGGAGGAGAGTATCAATGGCAAAGGTCTGTCAGTGCTGCGGACGAGGTCCCGCGGCGGGCAACGCGGTCAGCCACTCGAATCGGCACACCCGCCGTCGTTGGCTGATCAATCTTCAGAATGCGAGGATCGACGTGGGCGACGGAAGCTCCATCAAGGTTCGCGTCTGCGCCAAATGCCTGAAATCAGGTTTCGTGAAAAGGGCGGTTCGGGCGGCCGGCGTCTGAAAAAAATGCGGGGTCAGAGGCGGCTCCGCATTTTTTGATTTATTTATCCTCAGTCTCAACTCTCAATTTCAATTTCAATCTCAATATCAATATCATTCATTCTCGTTTTTCATTATATAGTCATTTTTCATTTATCATCCCGATCCAATAAGTCCAGGTCGATTTTCCAGCCTTCCTTTTCGAAGACTCTGCGCATATCCGCCGGCAGCTCCGCCCGGAAAGTCCGTCCCGCCAGTTCCGTCAGCGTACCGGACAAACCCGGCGGAAAACTCAGTTCTCTGGCGTGGAGCAGAGGACGGGGAGCTTCGAATTTTCGGAGCCGGTTGGTTCCTCTGTCGCCGTATTTTCTGTCCCCGAGGATCGGGTGGCCGATATAGGCCATGTGAACCCGGGCCTGGTGGGTGCGTCCGGTCAGGATCTCAATGGAAGCCAGGGAAAGATCGCCGCTGGAGGCCAGCCGGCGGTAGCGGGTCTTCGCCGTTTTTCCGCCCGCCGCCACCCGAACCGTGTTGCTGGCTTCGTCCTTTAAAAGAGGAGCCTCTGCAAGCCCCCGTTCCGGCAGCTCCCCAACGACCACGGCCAGGTAGCGCTTACGGACCTGCCTTTCCCTGAAAAGACGCTCCAGTTCCCTCAGTCCCTTTCCGGTGAGGGCCACGATCAGAACGCCGGTGGTATTGCGATCCAGCCGATGCACGGCCGCGGGAGAAAATCCCTGACCTCCCGCGCCGTACATCGTCCATATACGGGAAATGACGCTGTCTCCGCCCTTCACGTCCGGCTGCACCGTGAGGTCCGCCGGTTTGTCCACGACCACGGCCTGTTCGCCTTTCCAGATCACGGGAACCTTCCCCCGGTTGGGAATCACCGGTTCGCCGCCAGGCTCCTCCCAGGGGACGTAAAGTTCCTGCCCTTCATGAACGCGGGTTCCTCCCTCCCGAACCTTCAGGGCGTCCAGCCGCACCTCGCCCCTTCGCAGGCCCCCCATGACGGCGGACAGAGGCAGAAAGGGCCAGATCGAGCGGATGGTACGGTCCAGCCTGCGGCCGTCGTGGTCCCTGGTGAGGATAATTTTGCAGCTCATGCGGAGGTGGAGGATTCCGCTTCGGGCTCGCCGCCCCGGGGCGATTTCCAGAAACGCCTCTGCACCGGAAGGATGTATTCGGTGACCTCCTTCGCGCCCTCCAGCTGGCCCGTCTGCTCTCTCCAGCAGTAGAGCCGGAAGTCCAGCTCGTCGGCGGCGGAGACGATAAGCGCCTCCGGGGTGGCGGGCAGAACGGGAGAGCCGAACTCCTTACTGCCGTGGTGGCTCACCAGAATATGCCCCACCGCCAGGGCCGTCATCTCATCCAGACCGCAGTCCGCCGCCAGGTTCATGAAACGGTGGTAGCCCATCACGATGTGGTCCACGACGTTTCCCGCCAGGGTTACCTCGGGGGCGGGGGAAAGACGATAGGTCTCCAGCTTGCCCAGGTCGTGGAGAAGTCCGCCGCCGATCACCACGTCCATGTTCACGGCGAACCCCGCGTCCCGGTAGCTCTGCGCGATACCCACCGCCGAACGGGTGGTCGTCAGAGAGTGTTCCAGAAGGCCCCCCACGTAGGCGTGGTGCATGTTCACCGCCGCCGGGCAGGTGCTGTACTCCCGCCATATGCCCCGATTGAAGAACAGATCCTCCAAAAAGCCCCTCATGGGCTGTCCGCAGGTCCCGATCAGGTCCCGAAACTCCTTTTCCATCTTTTCCGGAGGCATGGGAGAGCGCCTGACGAAACTGTAAGGAGGGTATTTCTCCTGATCCACGTAGTACACGGCGTTGAAGTTGAACTGGTTCTGGTCGCGAAACTCCACGACTTTCCCCTGCAGCCCCGCGGTTTGTCCTTCCAGATTTTTAAAGTTCTCGTCTTCCAGAGGGTCTGTTTTGTATTTGACGTCTCCCCGGATGTCCCACCAGTCGGCGTTGCCCCAGGCCTTTCCCTCGATCTGCCCGTATTCGTCCATGAGGGTCAGGTCCCAGAAGGGGCGGTCATTTTTATCTCTGCGCTGTACGATGCGGGAAATCACTCCCAAAACGTAAAACGTGGAGTCTTTGGGAAGTTTTTTGACCTCCACGGTACTCATGCGTCGTCTGTCCTGCTTTTCTCTCTGCTCCGACAAAATGTCACCCCGTCAGTAAAAAATTATGTTTTCTCGATATTTTATTTTAACTTCGTTCCGACCTTTGTCACAAAATCAAATCGGTGAAAAAGATCGGTACGATAATATCGCAGGAATTGCGCAGGGTCCATAGCCGCCGTTTTTTATGATAAACTGAAACGACAGGCGAAGACGCGCCGAACGTGCTTCGCGGGAGGTATATTTTATGTTTACCGGGATTTTGATCATCGTTGTTCTGATGTTGGCCAGCTCCTTTTTTTCCATGTCGGAAATTTCTCTTGCGGCATCCCGACGGGTGAAACTGCGGATTCTGGAAGAAGGAGGGGAATCTGCCGCCTCCTCCGTTCTCTCCGTGCAGGAGCAGCCGGGGGTATTTTTTACTACAATTCAGATAGGCGTGAACGGAGTAGCAATTCTTGCGGGTATTGTGGGAGATTCTTATTTTTCGCCTCCGCTGGCCGCGCTTTTTCCGTCTTTCATCCACGCCGCGGTGGCCCACAGCATCGCTTCCGCCCTGTCCTTCGCGGCGGTGACCATGGCCTTCGTTTTCTTCGCGGACCTGATTCCCAAGCGCATCGCCATGATTGCGCCCGAAACCGTCGCCATGCGCCTCATCGGGCCCATGAAGCGGTTCATGCGCCTGTTCAGCCCCTTCTCCAGAAGTCTGAACACTTCCGCCACCGTGATTTTCAGGCACCTGGGAATGCCGGAGAAACGGAACGAGGAAATCACCTCCGACGAGATCTACGCGGTTATGGAGGCCGGAGCTCTTTCGGGCGTCCTGCGCAGTCAGGAGAAGGAGCTTATCGGCAATGTTTTCGAGCTGGACACCCGAACCGTTCCCTCGGCCATGACCACCCGGGAAAATATCGTGTACTTCGACCTGGGAGACAGCGAAGAGGAAATCAAGGCCAAAGTGGCGGAGTCTCCCCATTCCGTGTATCTGGTCTGCTCCGGGGACATCGACCATGTGAAGGGCTATGTGAACTCCAAGGACCTGCTGGCGCGGCTTCTGAACGGCCAGAGCCTGACCCTGGGGAAGGACGGGCTGAAGGTGGAAGCCCCCATGATCATTCCGGACACCCTGACCCTGGCCGAGGCCATGGACCAGTTCAGGGGGTCCAGTGAGGACATCGCCGTGGTGCTGAACGAGTACGCGCTGGTGGTGGGCATCATTTCTCTGAAGGACATCATGGCGATGCTGATGGGGAACCTGGTGGGACAGGAAGAGCAAATCATGAAGCGCGACGACCATTCATGGCTGGTGGAGGGGGCCACCCCCATCGACGACGTGATGCGCGCCTTCGACATCGAGGAGTTTCCCAACGCGGAAAATTACGAGACCATCGGGGGCTTTTTGACCTACATGCTGCGGCGGATCCCCCACCGCACGGATTTCGTGAACTTCGCCGGCTATAAATTCGAAGTGATCGACATCGACAACTACAAAATCGATCAGATCCTGGTCACGCGGCTGGAGGAGAAACTTCGGGCCGAAGCCGGTAAAAATCAGGAGGCCGCTCTTCCGGAAGGGGCGGCCGGTTCGCCGGAGCCCTCGGAAAATCAAACGAAAGAACCGGACTGAATACGTCAGCCGCCGGGGTCGCAAAAGGAGTGCAGCTTTTGTTCGCAGGCGAAAAGGGCTTCCGTGAACGGATCGCTCTTCGGAAAAAAACGTGCGTCCCCGGGGTCGAACAGAGACGGGGAGAAGCGCCCCCTCTTTTTCCCCGGGGCCTGAAAAGGGATCACATGGGGAGCGAAGGTCAAAAGATCGGGACGATGAAGGGCCACGCGAACCACGACGCGATAGAGCTCGAAGCAGTCCCACAGGGAAACGTGAGGCCGCGCCAGCCCCAGAGCTTCCTCGATGTGGGAGGTTCGAGGGGGAGGCGGGAGACTTCGGGGGCCATTGCAGAAGATATCCAGAGCTTCCCTCAGTTTGGGCCATTTGTATCGTTTTTCCGCCGTTCCGGCGTTTCCCGGACGATGGGGGATGGCGCACCAGTCGGTGAGTCCTCTCATGGAACACCACCAGGGGAAGGCGCTCTGGGCGATTTCGGGCAGAAAAGAGGTGTCGAAGGTCAGGTTGTGTACGACGATTCCCTCCACGCCCCGTTCATACCAGAAATCGATCAGATCCGGCCAGTCCTCCAAAAAATACGAAGGCGCGGGCCTTGCGGCGCGCAGAGCCCGCAGCCGCTCCGGAGTCAGCCCGTGGATTTGCGCGGTTCGGGCATCCCAGCGCTCCTGTGGAAAGTAGAAACGGTTGAAAAGCCCCAGAAGAGCCCCGTGGCTGTCGAAAACCAGTGAAGAGGCGGAAAGTACGGAGGAACCCGTCATTCCGTTTGTCTCCAGGTCGAAAACGGCAACACGCATAGATCTTCTCCTTTTTGAACGGGTTTTTGAACGGGCGTTATTTTAAATTTTAACACGAGGAATTTATCATGCAGCGACCAGAACGCATGGGCGTCGAGCCCATCCCCCGACTTATTCTTTCCTTTGCTCTGCCCTCCATAACGGGCATGTTGGCCAACGCGCTGTACAATATCGTGGACCGCATATTCGTCGGACGCCTTGTGGGGCCCGGCGCTCTGGCGGCGATCAGCATCTGTTTCCCCTTTATGCTCTTTCTGATGGCGCTTTCCCTGCTTTTCGGAACGGGCGCGGCTCCTCTGATGACCCTCGCTCTGGGAGAGAAGAATTTCCCACGGGCCGAGCGGGTGCTGGGCGGCGCCATGAGCACCGTACTCGCCGCGGCGCTCTGTATCGCCCTGGCGGGGCATCTTTCGCTGGACGGGCTTCTGCGCTTCAGCGGAGCGGGAGAGACTCTGCTGCCTTCGGCCCGGGAGTACATGCGGATCATCCTGTGGGGAGTTCCCTTTTCGGTGATCGCTTTGGCCCTGAATTTCTGCATTCGGGCGGAGGGACACCCGACCTTCGCCATGGGCACCCAGATTTTGGGGGCGCTCTGCAATATCGCTCTGGACGCCCTGTTCGTGGGAGTCCTGAGCATGGGCATCGCCGGAGCGGCGCTGGGGACGGTTATCTCGCAGGCGCTGTCCGCCTTCTGGGTGGCGTCCTTCTACATCAGGCGCATGGGAGTCCTGCGTTTTCGGGCCGCCAGTCTGGTTCCCCGGCCCGTCCTGCTGGCGCGCATTTTTTCTCTCGGGCTTTCTCCCTGTCTTTCGGAGCTTTCCTTCACGCTTTTTTTCGTCCTTTTCAACCACGCGCTCCGCTTTCACGGCGGGGACATCGCCGTGTCCGCCATGGGGGCCTTCATGGGATGGGATTCTCTTCTGTTTCTTCCGGTGATTGGCGTTGCGGAGGCGATGCAGACGATTTTCGCCTACAATCAGGGAGCGCGTCTTTTCGGTCGGGTCCTCGATGCCCTCAAGTGGGCCCTTGCCACGGCTTCCGGCTACTTTTTCCTCAGCGCGGTGACGGTGTATTTTTTTGCGGAGGAGATGCTCCGCCTTTTCACCACCGACGAGGACCTTCTCCGGACAGCGATCCTGGGGGCGCGCATTTCCTACGCCGCCGTGCAGTTTGTGGGGATAGCCCTCATCGTCACGAGTTTTTTTCAGGGACTGGGACGGGCTGGAACCTGTCTGACGCTCTCCCTCGCCCGTCAGTTCGTTTTTTTGATTCCTTCCATTTTAATTCTGCCTCGCTTTTTCGGCCTGACGGGGGTCTGGTTCTGCTTTCCGGCGGTGGATGCGGCCAGCGGTCTCTTCGCGCTTTTTTTGCTGCTGAGGGAATATAATCGCTCGAAACTGGCGGAGTATGACGGCCGATCTTTTTGGGCGCGGAGGTAAAGCCGGAACGGTTACGCTATAATAGGCACACGTTAAAATACGTTAAACAGGCAGCAGTTATGGACGATGCAGTTGCACGGGTTAAAGAGTACGGGGCTCATGTCCTGGAGGTCATGTCCTGGAGGGAAGATAAAATGAAAAATTTTACGTGGTGGAACCCGACGATAGTGATTTTCGGTCGGGGGACGATTCCTCAGATCGCCGAGCAGCTGGCGGCTGTTGGGGCGAAGAGCGTGCTTTTGGTTTACGGAGGCAAGGCCATCTTTAAAAACGGAGTTTACACTCAGGTGACCCAGGCCCTTGAAAAGAAAAACATCGCCTTTCCCGAGCTGGGCGGGATAAAGTCCAACCCCCGAATCGACAAGGTTCGTGAGGGAGTGGCGCGGGTCAAGGCCGCCCCGGTGGACGCCATCGTTCCCATCGGGGGGGGAAGCGTCTTCGATTCGGCCAAGGCCATCGCCGCCGGAGCCTTCTATCCCGGGGACGTGTGGGACCTGTTCGAGGAGAAGGGGTCGGAGCTCACCCGGGCATTGCCGATTTTCGGGGTTTTGACGGCCTCCGCCACGGCCAGCGAGGTCAACAACATCTCGGTGGTCTCCAACCCTGAAAAAGATTCCAAGATTTCCTTCACGAGCCCCTTCATCTATCCCAGAGTGTCCATCATCGACCCCTCCGTCCAGGCCTCTCTCCCGGAGTCCCAGACGGTAAACGGCGGAATCGACATCATGGCCCACGTCATGGAACGCCTGTTCGACGGCGCGGAAGGCGTGGAAATCATGGACGAGCAGGGGTACTCCGTCATTCGGTGCATGATGGAGCTGATTCCGGCCCTTCGGGAAGATCCCGGCAATTACGACGCCCGCTCCCAGTACGCCTGGGCGGCCTCTTTGGGGCACAACGGCTGTTTTTCCTGCGGTCGGGACCCCAGAGGGGATTTTGCCTCGCATAAACTGGGGCATTCTCTGAGCCTTCTTTTCGACACTCCCCACGGCGCGTCTCTGGCCATCATGATGACCGCCTGGGCCCGTTATCTCTGTCGGGATTACCCGCTGCCCTTCGCCCGGTTCGCGGAGGCCGTGTTTGGAGTTATCGACGGCAGCGACGAGGAAAGGGCTCTGGAGGGCGTGGATCGTCTGGAGGACTTCTTCCGTTCGGTGGGGGCTCCCACGTCTCTGCAGGAGGCGGGCGTTGAGGAAAAGGACATTGAGCGTCTGGCGAAGAACGCCGCTCAGGTCGCTCCCTTTGGGACGCTGAAGAGCCTTTCGGCGGAGGATATTCTGGAGATTTACAAGCTGGCTTACTGAGCCGGAGAAACAGGGAGAGGGGAAAAGACGATATGGAACTTTTCAACGGGATTTTTTCTCTGACCTGGCAGCAGGCGGTTATGCTGCTGGTGGGAGGGGCGCTGATCTATCTGGCCGTGGCGAAGGAATATGAACCGTCGCTGCTGCTTCCCATGGGTTTTGGCACGCTTCTCGTCAACATTCCTCTTTCCTCGGCTCTGACTCAGTTATCCGGCGGGCATCTGGAAGTGGGGGCCATCAGTCGTCTTTTCGATATGGGGATTCAGACGGAGCTTTTCCCTCTGCTGATCTTCATCGCTATCGGCGCGATGATCGACTTTCGCCCGCTTTTTCTGACGCCTGTGGCGATGGTCTTCGGCCTGATGGCTCAGGGAGGCATTTTCCTCACCATGGGCATCGCCTACTGGTTTTTCGGGTTTTCCATTCAGGAAGCCGCTTCCATTGGCATCATCGGCGCGGCGGACGGGCCGACTTCGATCTATGTGGCCAACCGTTTCGCCCCCAACCTGCTGGGCTCCATATCGGTGGCCGCTTACTCCTACATGTCTTTGGTTCCCATCATTCAGCCTCCCGTGATTCGACTGCTGACGACTTCGGCGGAGCGGCGCATCCCCATGACCTTCCACGAACGGGAGGTTTCCCGACGCGCTTTGATTCTTTTCCCCATTGTCGTGACGCTGGTGGCCGGAATCCTCGTTCCCGCTTCGGCCTCTCTGATCGGGTTCCTGATGTTCGGAAACCTGCTTCGGGAGAGCGGAGTGGTGGATCGTCTGGCGAAGGGCGCTCAAAACGAGCTGGCGAACATCGTGACGATTCTCCTGGGTCTTTCCATCGCCAACAAAATGACGGGCGAGGAATTTTTACGGCCGATGACCCTGGGCATCATGGCGCTGGGGCTCGTGGCTTTCATTCTGGATACGGCGGTGGGAGTTTTGACGGCCAGAGTTCTGAACCTGTTCCTGAAACACAAGATCAACCCCATGATCGGAGCTGCGGGGATTTCGGCCTTTCCCATGTCCTCTCGGGTGATTCAGAAGATGGCGGCCCGGGAAGACAAGCAGAACTTCATTTTGATGCAGGCCATCGGCGCCAACGTCTCAGGGCAGATCGGTTCGGTGTTGGCGGGAGGTTTGCTTCTGGCTTTCCTGGCCGGACTGTAGAGCGGATAAAACCAGTGGATCGGGAGGGAAAAAGCATGGGAGATGAAAAGAAACGCATCAAGTTCGCGGCGGCGCTGTACGAGGCGGAGCGGAGCCGTAAGGTCATCCCGCCGCTGTCCCGGCAGGACGCTTCTCTTACGGTGGAGGACGCCTACGCCATTCAGTTGGAGAACGTGCGGCGGTTGGTGGGGGAGGGGCAGGTCGTCACCGGAAAGAAGATCGGCCTCACGTCTCCCGGCATTCAGGCGCAGCTTAACGTTCACGAGCCCGATTACGGACACCTTTTTGCGTCGATGGACTGTTCCAGCGGCGACGTTCCCACCGACAAGCTGATACAGCCCAAAATCGAGGCGGAACTGGCCTTCATTCTCAACGCCGACCTTTCCGGAGGCAGCGTTACCGTAGAGGACGTTCGAAAGGCCACGGAGTGCGTGGTCGGGTCCTTCGAGATCGTGGACAGCCGGGTGGAGGACTGGAAGATCAAACTGGTGGACACGGTGGCGGACAACGCCTCTTCCTGCCGGTACGTTCTGGGAAAGAAAAGGATTCCCCTGGGCGATATGGACCTGGCGGCTGTGACGATGAAACTCTGGAAAAACGGCGCGGTGATCGCCGAGGGAGCGGGGTCGGCGGTGATGGGAGATCCCTGTCTGTCCGTTGCGTGGCTTTCCAACCGCCTGTGGGATTTCGGAGTTCCCCTGAAAAAGGGTGAAGTGATTCTCTCCGGAGCTTTCACCGCCGCGCCCTTCGCGCAAAAGGGAGACGTGTTCCGGGTGGAGTTTTCGACCTTCGGAGAAGTGGAGGCGCGTTTCCTGTAGACCCATCGGACAGGCCGTTTCACGGAAAAATTTTTTTCGCGTTCGGTGAGTTTTGGTGTATAATGGCTTTAATACGTAAGTAGCCCTGCGGTATTCGTGATCATGAAAATGTCCTGAGCCAACGCTCGATTCCAGGAGGTAAACGTCCCTGTCGGAGATGATGGCCGGTGTGGTCGTCTGAACTGAGGCAGAGCGAGCCTCAATTTAATGGGAACGGGTCAGGACGTTCAGGACACGGTATTGTGGGGTTTTTTGATATGTTGTTTATCTGCCGCTCACATAGGCCACAATGCGTTTTGCGTAATCTTCATCATTAATATTGTCCCCGGTCCTCAAAGAGAACCGGGTTTTTTGTTCATTTGTTCAGCAGGGTCTCGACCTTTTCTTTCGACAGGCGCGTATACTGAACCACTTTATCTACAGGCACTCCATCCCGCAACATATTTTGAGCCATCTCCAGACGCCCCTTCAGACGCCCTTTCAATTCCCCTTCCCGAAGCCCTTCTTCTTTTCCACGGGCGGTGTAGACTCTTTCGAATACGGATACGTACATCTCTCTGTCCTTATGGTTCATTTGTTCAGCAGGGTCTCGACCTTTTCTTTCGACAGGCGCGTATACTGAACCACTTTATCTACAGGCATTCCATCCCGCAGCATATTTTGAGCCACCTCCAGACGCCCCTCACGAAGCCCTTTCTGAAGCCCTTTTAATTCCCCTTCACGAAGCCCTTCTTCTTTTCCACGGGCGGTGTAGACTCTTTCAAATACGGATACGTACATCTCTCTGTCCTCCTGGTTCATTTGCAGCACCTCCACATGGGCCACAATGCGTTTTGCGTAATCTTCGTCCCTGAGGTTCATCAGGTAGCTCACCGCGTTCAGAATAATTCGCTTGTCGTCGCTGTTCCATCCGCGTTCTGCCCACAGTGTCGAGATCCTGCGCAGATAACGGAATTTTTTCTCTTCGTCGTTACCGCTTTGCTGCAGACATTTCGCCGCGTAGAGAACAAGCCCGACTCGATTTTCTTCCTCCAGCAGCGCCTCGTCCTCCAGATCCATGAGCACCACATTGATGTATTCGTAAAGAACCCTAACCCCAAAACGCTCCCACCGGTAGGACGTTTGCTCACCCCTGGGCCGCGGGGCCGTCATGACGGCGATTCCCACCGGTTCTTCTCTGTATCGGAGGCAAATCATCTGCCGGTAGCGGTTCATCCTCACGGGCATGTCTCCGCCGCCTTCGCCCTGGATTTCGGTGTGGCAGAGAATCAGTTCCCCCTCGCCGTTTTTGAGTTTTACCCGCGTCAGAAGGTCCGCCCGGTTGGGACCGCCTTCAAGGTCAAAGGTCACTTTTTGTAGTTCCTTGTCGAGAAACTCTGGTTCTTTCGTTCGGTCTGCCGCCTCGTACAGAGCGGGCAGAAAAATTTTCAGCGCTTCCCAGAAAAAATGGTGCAGTATCGTCTTCCAGAGATTGTCATAATCAAAACGCTCCGGCGCACCGTTTTTCGCGTCGTGTTCCATTTCCTGAATTTCCTCGTCTCTCATTGCAGTTTTGTTCCATTAAAAATTTCTGTTTTGCCCTCTCTCGCTTCTTTTATTATACCGAAAAGCTGCTTTTTCGTGTTGAGGGAAGCTGTTATAATCGTTTTGCAGTGAACAATGTGGGAAAACCGGCTTCGGGCCGGATATGAGCGGAGGAGCAGTCAGGGAGGCGGAAAACAATGCCTGAAAAAGAGACAGAGAGGACAATGGCGGCCTCGTCGGCGCCAATGTGCGGATTTATGATAACGCCGGTGGACGAAAAGCGGTTTGAAAGCGAAATCAGATTCCTGGATTCACGGATTGAGGACGTGAAAAGAGGTCAGGAAAGATTTGAAAATGAAGTGCTGAGACGTTTCGACAAAATTGATGCGCGTTTTGAAAAAGTAGACGCGCGTTTTGAAAGAATTGATGAGCGTTTTGGAAAAGTGGACGCGTCTTTCGAAAGTTTTCGCAAAGAATTTCATGACCAGACCCGATGGCTTTTTGGCGCGATTGTCCTTTCAATTCTGGTTCCCGTCGCCCTTCAGTATTTCGGAAAATAACTGAACCACCTCCATCATTGTCACAACTCCGGAAAAAATCCGGTTCTCCTTTCAGCAAATCTGTGAGGCTTCTTTAAAGGGCAGAGACCTGTCTTTGCCGTGACTTCAGACCCGTATACGGCGGTCGAAAAGATGTTATAATTTTCAAGATAATAATGAATCATGCCGAAACGGGAAAGGAGACAGCGGAGCTCAACGGTAAAGGTTGTTTTTTTGCTCCAGTGATAAAGAAATAGCCGAAGATTTTCTTTTGGCTGCAATTGTTTGCACCTATTAAGGAGGGAAAAAAGGAGAATGAAATTTTTGCGTGGTTCGATTTTGTTTTTGCTGGTCGCCGCTCTGGCGTTCAGCGGAGGAGAAGCCTGGGGAGCGGCGTTAAGTTTCGCTAATTATGCTGTGGATGGTAACGTGGGGGCCATTGCAGCAAATGCGGCAAATGTTTATTATCAGGCAGGGAGCGGCGTCACCGACGTAAAGGTTCCGTTGTCGATTACTGCGTCTGTTGCTCCGTCGGTTACTTTTACCTGTGAAATTTCAACCGTTCCTGTATCTCATACTTTCCCTGCTGCTGGTTCATGGGGAAGTGCGACTGAGACTGGTATACTGACAGTGCCTCTTCCGAGCAGTGGAACAACTCAGGACATTGATTTTGTTGCAGATAGCGACAATGGTACTCTTACTCTTACCTTTGTTCCCGTCACCGTGGGTTTGGATCCCACGACGGTACCTGCTACGACCGATGCAGTGTTCGTTACGGATTTAGCCGGAGCTTCCTATGTGTATGACCTGTTGACAGGTACGCCAGCCGCCACAGTTGGTACAGTGCCGCTGTTTTGCCAGACAGGAAACACCACACAGGTGTCGACGTTCCCGAATTTGTGGAGCGGTATAGATGTAACTGCCGCACTAGTGACAGGAACGCCCCTTTTGACGTTGACGAATGGAACGGCCGTAACGGCGTCGCAAGCTCTAACAAGTTTCGATCTTGTGGCTACGGGTTCAAGTGTAACAGTGTCGGACGGCGGAGCTCTGGTAGCGCCTCTTGATGGCTCGTCAGGAACCCTGAAGATCGGGACGATCGGGGCGAAGATCGTGGAGTCCACCGACTACGCCATCACGCTCGCTTCGACGGCGTTGTCGGGGGGAAAGTTTTACGTTCCTCCGAGCGGCTCCGGTACGACGACGGTGACGGTCTCTCCTTCGGGAGCACTGGCGACGGCGCTGGGTATAAACATTGATCCCGCCAGACATGAGGGCATCCGCGTCTTTCCCGACCCCCTGCCTGCAATGACGGTAGGTTCATTCCACCCAGGGGCTAACGATTCCAGCTATATCGGTGTTACCAACCCGGATTCCGATGCCACTGTGAATGGAGTCACCGCTACAATTTCGAGTACGGGTGATATCATTCTCTCCACAGGTTTGGTAACGTACGCTGGGACAACAGTAAGATTCCACGTGTACACGACGCCCGCCTCCGGCCCTTATCAGAGTACGTATGTAGCCACAACAGGAGACGGACTGTGGGCCTATGCCGTCCTGGACGTCGAAGTTGGAACCCCTCCCACGCCTACTCCGACGGTATACACTCTGACGCTGACTCCGGACAGCCTGGACCTCAATACCTATGAAGCCGTGAGCCCTTCCAAGGTAATCAACGTAACCTACGACGTGGGTGCAGCAGCCGGGGTCACTCTGGTGAGTTTTGACATTGCGGGAGCCACCGGCGGTATCCTGTCACAGGGAGGCCTGACGTACCAGACGAATATGCCGAACGTGACGACCCCAACCGTTACCGTGTCGGGAACCCCGTCTTTCGAGGGCTTTCACACCGTGACCGTAGTGGGCGCGTTCTCGGACAACCAGTTGGCCTCGGCGGATTTGCGCGTCACCGCGGCGGAACGAATCTACACGGGCATACTGCGGCTGACGCCCGCGACCTTGACCATGATACTGAACCAGAACGACTCGAAAACCGTGTCGGCTGACATCACGACGGGTTCGTCAGAAGTTCTGTCCCCGAGCACGCCGCTGACGGTGAGCCCCACCAGCCTGAGCGGCCTGACCGCCTCGGTTTCGGGCAGCGTCATCACCATCTCGGGAACTCCCACGTCGGCCGGACTGAAGACCTTCACCGTGACGGGCAGAACGGTATCCAACAAAAAGATTACGGCCACCATCCAGGTCAACGTGCTGTCCAGCGCGGGCACGGGCATCGTCATTTCCGACCCGACGGATGCTCTGGTCTACACGGGCGTTACCGGCACGGACGCCCACTATTTCTACAATGTGACTACGGGCGAAAGCAACTTCAACGTGGGCCGCACGTACACGATAACCATTCCCTGCAGTACGGCGATCTCCCTCGTGGGGGTTGTGTACTCAAGCCCGACGTCCAGCGCGCTTCAGTCGCTGCCGGCCTCGTCCTACAGCCTGGTATCGCTTCCCGACGGCACCTGCAACGTGGTGATCGAGTTCACCCCGACGACCACGGGCTCGTACAAGTTCTACATCGATTACCTCTACGGCGGCACTCAGTACAGAGCGCCCACGTCCGGCCTGACCTTCGTGGCCACGAGAGCCACCAGCGGCGGCAGCGGTCTGGAGAAGGACGGCAGCGGCGGCTGCTCCTCCCTGAGTCTGGGCTTTGCGGCTCTGGCTCTGGCGGGTCTCGCGCTGCTTCGCCGGAGAGGCTGATCGCGGCGACGACGCGGCAATAACACAGCGCAACAAAAAAACGGGAGCGGCTTCGGCTGCTCCCGTTTAATTATCGGATTGGGTCAGAGGTCGAATTTTTTAAAAGAACAGCATACGAATGACCACGATGATGATGAGGACCGCCACGAACAGCGTCCCGAAGAAAACGAGGTTGTCGGTGTTGATGGGAAACGGCGGGAAGGGGAAGGGCTTTTTGTTCTGCATGTGGATGGTCCGGAGCCGCAAATCTTTGGTCACGGTGATCACGCCCCGAATTTCCTCGTTGATCGTCAAAAAGACGTAGGTTTTGTCCTTGGCCTTTTTTTCCACGGACTCCACGGGGAACACCGCGTCCTGGTTGGTGGAGGAGAGGTACTGCTCAATGAGGCCGCTGGCTCCGATGCCCCCCTGGATTTTGACCTCCACCAGGTCGCCGGGCTTGAGCTCTGAAACGGGACATCCCTTCGCGGGGTCGATGATGGGCATACAGTTGATGAGGGTCCCCTCGAAGCTCTTTTCCTCCTGTCCGGCGGCGTCCGCCGCGGTTTTCGCGGCTTCGCTTCCCTCGGCCGTCAGAACGCCCGCCGCCACCAGATTTTCCCGGGGCAGCCGTTCCAGCACGGTGTCGAACTCCAGAAAATAGTAGGTGGCGCGCTCGAAGTTTTTGCGGATCGCCTCGGTGATCATGGGGAGTTTCGAGGGATCTTCGGGGTGCTGCATGAGCTCCAGCCGGCTCGACAGGGAAAAGGTCTCCGTGAGAAGGGCGCTCAGTTTGTCCCCGACGGATTTTTCGTAAGGCCCCATGTCGGGGATGGACTTGTTGAACTCTCTCCATCCGGTGCTGACGTCCAGGCGGGCGTCCGAGGTGGCGTAGGTCGTCCAGAAAACGTTCTCCAGAATTTCTCCGGTGTTTCCGTCGATCAGCAGACAAAAAGCGCCCCGAATGTCTCCGCGTTTCGGAGTGTAAAAATAACCTTTCAGCGCGCCGTAGGTGAGTTCGCTTTTGGGCTTGGGCTGCGCGCCTGCGTCTTCGGCGGGGGGAACGGAGGTTTCACCGGTGTTTGAGGGAGAAGGCCCTGGCGTCCCCGTCGTCAGCGGGTCGTGCGTATCTGTCTGCTGTGTGTTCGGCATCGTAATTCCTCTCCTTTTCTGCCGCTTTCTTTTTCAGGAAGTACGGGATATGTCAGCGATTTTGGAGCGGAGGAAAATTGCGGAAACGCGCTCCTTTCCTCCGCCCCGATGGGTCATTTTACGCTGAAGCTTTTTGCGCTCCAGGATTTCCCACGCTTCATTTCCCCGGAGAGCAGTTCGAGGTAACGACCGAAACATTTTGGACAACGCTTCGTAGGTTCATCCGCATTGAACTCCACCTCGGTTCTGCACTCCAGACAACGGAACTTCGCCACGTGACTCGCCTCCCTCTCTGTCGGCAGAATTGCTGCCGCGTATAATCGCTACTCTATCATAATAGTAAAAGACCTGCCGCGGGTCAACGGGCAAAAAAGCAAACGACGCGGGTCTACAGCGGGCAGATGCGCACCGCCTGAAAGCCGGCGGCTCCGGAGTCGGAAAGGGATTTCGCCATGGCCGTCACGGTCTGTCCGGTGAGGGGATGCACCCAGTCGGGCAGGAGAGTGGACAGGGGAATCAGGACGAAGTCCCTTCGATGCATTTCGGGGTGGGGGATGCGCAGGTCGGGCTCGTCGAAAACGAGGGAGTCCAGGGTCAGGATGTCGATGTCGATGACGCGCTCGCCCCACCGGCGGGTGGCGGTTCTTCCCAGACGGGTCTCGATCTCCTTCACCGCCGAAAGAAGCTCCCGTGGGGTCAGGCTGCACTCCGTCAGGACGCAGGCGTTCAGGAAACTGGGCTGGTCCGTGACGCCCCAGGGGGCCGTTTCGAAGACGTCGCTGGCGCGAAGAATTTTCAGAGCGTTTATTTTGTCCGGTCCGTTTTCACGCCTGATATTTTTCAGGGCCCGCAGCGCGTTTTTCAGGTTCAGCAGCCGGTTGCCCATGTTGCTCCCCAGCCCCAGAGCTACGGTCGGCATGGCAGGGCCTCCCGCACGGCGCGGGCCATATCCATAGCCCGGCGGTTCTCCTTCACGTCGTGGACGCGAATCATCTGCGCCCGTCCCTCCAGCAGGGCCGAAACCGCCAGAGTTCCCGTCAGGCGCTGAGAGACGTCGTCCGCCCCCGTGGCGGTTCCCGTGAATCGCTTGCGGGAGTGCCCGATGAGGATGGGCCGGCCAAAGACGGCAAGGCTTTCCGCTTCCCTCAGAATCACGAGGTTGTCCTCTCCTTTCTTGGCGAACCCCAGTCCCGGATCCAGGATGAGACGTTCCCGGTCGAGACCCGCCCCTTCCGCCGCTTCCATTTTTTTTTGGAACCAGAGGTTCAGCTCGCTCAGGAGGTCCTCGTAGGGGGCGGGGTTCTTCATGTCGGCCAAAGTCCCTCTGAAGTGGGAAAGAATGAAGGGGACTCCCGCCTGCGCCGCCCGGGGCAGCATGTCGGGGGACAGCTCGAAGCCTCCCACGTCGTTGATGATGTCGGCGCCGGCCTCCACGGCCTCCAGGGCGACGTCGCCCCTGTAGGTGTCCACGGAGATCACCGCGTCGGGGAACGCCGTTCTCAGGGCCTTCACGGCGGGGCAGAGCCGGGCCGCCTCCTCCCGTCCGTCCACCGGCGTCGCTCCGGGGCGGGTGGACTCCGCTCCCACGTCCAGAACGTCCGCCCCGTCCTCCAGCATGGCTCCGGCCCGCGCCAGCAGGTCGTCGCCTCCGGCGACCCGGCTCTCCGGATAGAAGGAGTCCTCCGTCAGGTTGAGGATCCCCATGATTTTCGTCCGGTCGGAAAGCCGAAGTTCTCTGCCCCTGGGCAGGGCAAGCCTCCAGTCCGACAGCGCGGTCCCCGTCAGGGAGGCGGCGAGGGCCTCCCTCAGATTTTTCAGCCCCCAGATGTCCATGGCCTTCATCTTCTGAAGGAGGGATTGAAGCTGCCGGTCCGTCCCCATCAGAAGGACGTCGCTGTACTCCGCGCGGCCGTCGATGACGTGTTTGGCCACGACGGCGTCCCCGCCCCGGGCCAGAAGCTCCTGTTTCAAAAACGAGGCGGCCCGGAAGTCGGCGCGCCGGACGTAGAAATGCCGCATTCGCCTCTTGGGCTGGAAGTAGGCCAGAGAGCGCGGATCGGCCCCAATGCGCTTCACCGCGGCCTCCAGCTCCTTCGCGGATTGGATGTTCAGGGGATAAATACTTTCGGACATGTCAACCTCCTGCAGAACTACCTGATATTTTCTAAGAAGATTATACCTTCTGGAGTACGTAATAACCCTTAATCTTTCTGTTCAGCCTCTTCTGAACCTCTAACCTATTGACAATCGGGGCTGAGATTGCTAATCTATCCACAGATTAAAGATATTGGCACTCATTTAAAGAGACTGCTAATATAAGAGTCTGGAGATAGATCACATGCTGACGGAAAGACAACTTGGGATAGTTCTGGCGGTAGTATACGAGTACATCAAGACAGGGGAGCCGGCGGGGTCTCGGACCATCACGAAGAAGTACATTCGGGGGTTGAGTCCGGCCACGATACGAAACGAGATGGCGGACCTGGAGGAGATGGGGTATTTTTATCAGCCTCACACCTCGTCGGGGCGGCTGCCCACGGCGAAGGCCTACCGGGTGTACGTGGATTCCGTGACCTCCCGGGAGCGGCTGAAGCCTCGCGAGTCGAAGGAGTGGCAGAAGGAAATCGAGAGCCGACGCAGCGGGATCGAGGACCTTTTGAACTACGTGACGCACATGCTGGCCCGCCTCACCAACTACGTGGGCGTGGCGGCGGTGGCGGGGCTGGACACGGCGGAGATTCAGCACATCGACCTGATGCCCCTGGGGGGAACGAACCTCCTGGCTCTGATCGTGCTGAAGGGGGGACTGGTGCATCACTCCCAGTTTTCTCTCACCTGCGAAATGGACCCCGGCGTGATCGAAGAGCTGGCGCGGCGCATCAACACGGTGGCCTCCGGCAGAACCTGGACCGAGGTGCGGGGAGTTTTGTACGACTTCGTGCTGAACGGCCTGGAGGACGTGGAAGAGGCCTGCAGAATGGCGATCGGCGAGCTGGATCGTTTTTTGACCGTGCAGAACTACCGCTTTTTCAGCAGCGGAGCCCAGCATATTTTGAATCTGCCGCACTTCCAGACCCTGGGGAGACTTCAGGCGGTTCTCTCCCTCCTGGAGCAGGAGAAGCCCCTTTCGACGATGATCGAGCGCTGCAGACTTTCGGAAAGCCTCAAGGTCAGCATTGGAGAGGAAAACGGCGCCGAGGGCGTGGAGGGGATGGAGGAGAACTCCATGATTCTCATTCCGGCGCACACGCGTCAGCAAAAGGCGATTTTGGGGCTGATCGGCCCCCTGAGAATGGACTACGAGCGTTCCATCAACATTCTGGAGGCCATGGTGGACGCTCTGGGCCGGGAATAATACGGGAATGACAAAGGAATACCCGAAGGCCGCGGGGTGAAGCGAACGCGCTTTTCGGGGTCACAATATCGACGAAGTTTGGAGAGGATAGAGGATGGCAAAAATCGACTGGATGGACGGAGTGGGAGACATGGAGGAATACCGAGAAAGAAACGACGCTTCCCTGGAATCCACCGAGGTCGAACAGCATAAGGACGATGAAGATGAGACGATTCCGGAGATAATGGAAATTCCGGAAAAAATAAATGCGGAGGAATGGAACGACTCGAAAGAAGTCTTAAAAGAAGAATCATCAAAAGAAGTCTCAAAAGAAGAATCTTTAAAGGAAGAAACATCGAAGGACCGGAATGCCGCGAATACCGATGAAAAGGAAGCGGGAGACGAGGCTTCGGAAACCCTGATTCAAAACCTGAAAAACGAACTCGCCCTCGCCCGGGCGGACCTCTACAACTACCGCCAGCGGGTGGAGCGGGATCGGGTTCGGAAGATGAAGCTGATGGTGGAGGATCGGGTTTCGGAGTTTCTTCCGGTGGTGGACAACCTGGACAGGGCCCTTCAGGTTCCGGAGGACGGCAGCGTGAAGGACGTCCTGATGGGAGTGCGCATGGTGCAGCGCCAGTTTCTCTCGGTGCTGGAAAGTTTGGGCATAACGGCCGTTCCCACGGAGGGCTGCCGCTTCGATCCCCGCTCTCACGAGGCGGTGGAAACGGAGCTTGTGGACGACCCGGAGCAGGACGGAATGGTGCTTCAGGAACTGACCCGGGGTTACGCCACGCCGGATCGCGTTTTGCGCCCCGCTCACGTTCGTGTGGGGAAACTGAGGGACGTGGACGAGGAGGAAAATCCGGACCGGGAATAGAACGGCTGAAACAAATATAAGAAATCAGATATAAGAATTAAAGAAAATCAGGAAAATCAGATGAAATCACTTCAGGGGGAATGGAGATATGTCTAAAGTAGTGGGAATCGATCTTGGAACGACGAACAGCTGCATCGCGATACAGGAGGGGGACCAGACCACCATTATCGCCAACGCGGAGGGAATGAGGACGACCCCTTCCGTGGTCGCTTTTACGAAAGAAGGAGAGCGCCTTGTGGGGCAGCTCGCCAAACGTCAGGCGATCGTCAACGCGGACCGCACCATTATTTCCATCAAGAGAGAAATGGGCACGGATTACCGCGTCACCATCGACGACAAGAAATATACGCCGCAGGAAATTTCCGCCATGATCCTGCAGAAGCTGAAACACGACGCCGAAGAGTACCTCGGCGAGCCGGTGACTCAGGCGGTCATCACGGTTCCGGCCTATTTCACGGACGCTCAGCGTCAGGCCACCAAGGACGCGGGAACCATCGCGGGCATGGAAGTGCTGCGCATCATCAACGAACCCACGGCCGCCTGCCTGGCCTACGGAGAGAACAAGCAGGAAGAGCATAAAATTCTGGTGTTCGACCTGGGCGGCGGAACCTTCGACGTCTCGATTCTGGACGTGGGCGAGGGCGTGTTCGAGGTGCTCTCCACCTCCGGCGACAACCGGCTGGGGGGCGATGACTGGGACAACCGCATCGTGGACTGGATGACCGCCGAGTTCAAGAAGATGGAAGGCGTCGACCTGAAGAACGACCGCATGGCCATGCAGCGTCTGCGGGAGGCGGCGGAGAAGGCCAAGGTGGAGCTGTCCTCCATGATGGAGACCACGATTTCCCTGCCCTTCATCACCGCGAATCAGGCCGGACCCAAGCATCTGGAAATGAAACTCTCCCGGGCCAAGTTTGAGGAAATGACGTCAGACCTGATGGACCGCACCATCAATCCCACCAAGCGCGCCATCGAAGACTCCGGCCTCAAGGTGGAGGAGATCAACAAGATCCTTCTGGTGGGCGGTTCGACCCGTATGCCCATGGTTCAGAAGAAGATCGTCGAGCTGCTGGGCAAGGAGCCGACGAAGGGGATCAACCCCGACGAGTGCGTCGCCGCGGGGGCGGCCATTCAGGGAGCGATTCTGAAGGGCGAGCACAAGGACATCGTCCTGGTGGATGTCACCCCCCTGTCCCTGGGCCTTGAAACGCTGGGCGGCGTGTTCACGAAAATCATTGAGCGCAACACGGCTATCCCCGTGTCCAAGAGCCAGGTGTTCACCACGGCGGGGAACAACCAGACCCAGGTGGAAATTCTGGTTCTGCAGGGCGAGCGGGCCATGGCCAGCGATAACGTGAGGCTGGGGCAGTTCGTTTTGGACGGCATTCCTCCCGCGCCCCGGGGCATACCTCAGATCGAGGTCACGTTCAACATCGACGTCAACGGTATTCTGAACGTCACGGCCCGGGACAAGGGGACGGGCAAGAACCAGAAGATCACGATCCAGTCCTCCAACCTCTCCAAGGAGGAGATCGAGCGCATGAAAAACGACGCGGACTCCCACGCCGACGAGGACAGCAAAAAACGTCTGCTCATCGAGGCCCGCAACGAAGCGGATGCGGCTCTCTTCGCCGCGGAGAAGCTGGTGTCGGAGCAGAGTGACAAGATGACCGCCGACGAAAAGGGCCGGATCAACTCCGCCATCGAGGAGCTGAAACAGGCCGCCCAGTCGGAGGACGTGGAAAAACTGGAGAAGGCGAAATCCGTTCTGAACAAGGCGCTCCAGGGCTTCTCGACCCGTCTGTATCAGGAGGGCGGAAGCGTAGGGTCCAGCCCGAGTTCAGGCGATTCGGGCGGAAGCGCGGGAAATGACACCGTCGACGCCGAGTTCACGGATCAGGGAAAGTGACGCCCCTGATCTCCGCCTCCCCGGTGAAGGAATGAGGGTCCGGCGGGAGTGTTATAATCTGACGGATTGCGCAGAGAGAGGCAGAATCCTTTCTCCGTTTCTTTACAGTTTTCTCTTGTTACGGGGTGTTTTGTAAATTGGAAGATTTGTATCAGATCCTGGAAGTTTCGCGCGACGCCTCGCAGGCAGACATAAAAAAAGCCTACCGGCAGCTTGTTCGTAAGTATCATCCGGACACGAACCGCAATAACCCGGAGGCTGAGGAGAAGTTCAAGAAAATCAACGCGGCCTATTCCGTCATCGGGGATCCCGAAAAACGCGCCCGGTACGACCAGTTCGGCACCACCGACGGAACGACGGGAAATCCCTTCGAGGGCGGAGGATTTGGCGGGGGTTTCGGAGATCTTTTCGGGGATCTGTTCGAACAGGTGTTCACCGGCGGTATGGGGGGACGACGGGCGGATCCCCACGCGCCGCGGCGCGGCGCGGATCTGGAAATGAACGTGGGCGTTACGCTGCTGGACGCGGCCAACGGCGTGACCCGTACTGTGGAAATCCCCCGGTGGGACTCCTGTTCGGCTTGCGGCGGAACGGGGGCGAAGCCGGGGACGTCTCCCAGAACCTGCGAGACCTGCGGCGGACGCGGACAGGTTGAAAACGTCCAGCGTACTCCCTTCGGTCAGTTCGTCTCCGTCAATACCTGCCCGCGCTGTCAGGGAAAGGGAAAGGTCATCGCGGAGCACTGTCCGGAATGCGGCGGTCGGGGACAGGTTCGGGACAATCACAAAGTCGAGGTCAAAATTCCGGCGGGAGTGGAAACGGGGACGCGTCTGCGAATCGCCGGCGAGGGAGAGGGAGGGACAAACGGAGGGCCCTCCGGAGATCTATTTCTCGTTCTGGAGGTGGAGCGTCACAAAAGCTTCGAACGGGACGGCGGAGACCTGCACAGCCGGCTGCTTCTCACCTGGCCTCAGGCGGTTCTGGGGACCTCTGTGGAGATTCCCACGCTCATCGACGGAATGGAAAAAATCGACATTCCCCCGGGGACCACGCAGGGCCGGGTCCTGAAGGTTAAGGGCCTGGGTATGCCCCGGCTGCGGGGAGCCAGGGGACGGGGAGATCTTTATGTGCACGTGTTTATCGACGTTCCCTCGAAGCTCACCGATAAACAGAGGTCCCTTGTGAACGAACTGGCCCATGAAATGAAGGTCCCCGTCTCCTCCGAAGAGGGGATCTTCGATAAATTTAAAAAGCTTTTCGACTGACCGGGGATGAAGACCGGCGCCGATTTGGAGGCGCTGATTCCGAATCGGCGCAAAAACCCCGGGAGGTCAGCGGGGGTGGATAACTATGGCCGTGCAGTACAAAGACTATTATGAAATTCTTGGCGTGCCGCGCACGGCATCGCAGGAAGATATTCGCAAAGCGTATCGGAAGCTGGCGAAAAAATACCATCCGGACGTGTCGAAGGAAAAAAACGCGGACGTCCGTTACAGAGAAATCAACGAGGCCTACGAGGTCCTGAAGGACCCGGATAAACGGGTCAAATACGACACGCTGGGGGCAAACTGGGAGCAGGGGCAGGATTTTACCCCTCCGCCGGGCTGGGGCTCCTCAATGAACGGCGGGCCTCAGGTGGAGTTTGGCGGCGACCTGGGCGACTTCAGCGACTTTTTCAGAACGATTTTCGGCGGCGGCGGGCTGGGAGACATGTTTGCCGGAGGCAAGGGCCCCACGGTCTCCGGACGCTCCCGACCCATTCAGCGGGACAGCGAGGTGGAGCTGACCCTTTCCCTGGAGGACGTGATCCAGGGGGGAACGAAGGCCCTGCCCCTTCGTCTGAGCTCCGGCTCCGAGGCGCAGACGATCAACGTCAATCTGCCCCGGGGCGTGGTGGAAGGATCCCGCATACGCCTGCCGGGCAAATCCCCCAGAGGCGGCGACATTTATGTAACCCTCCATATTGCCCCTGACCCCGTGTTCGAGGTGGACGGGCACAATCTCACCCGTACGGTGAAGGTGACGCCCGCGATGGCGGTGCTGGGCGGCAGGGTGAACGTGGAAACCCCCAGCGGCGTCGTCGAAATGAAACTTCCCCCCGGCATTCAGGGGGGGCAGAAACTCCGGCTGAGGGGCAAAGGGCTTCCGCGTCGGGAGAAGAGCAGCAATGGCGACCTGTTCGTTCGCATCGAGATCGCCATACCCAAATATCTTACGGAACGGCAGAAGGAGCTGTGGGAGGAACTGGCGAAGCTGGATAATAAATGATGCCTACCGGACCCGGATGTAACCCCACTTGTTTTCCCGCTCCACCGCGGCCAGACCTTCACTGAAGGGGCGCGCGCCGTCGTAGATGGCGTCCAGGATGATTTTCCCGTTGACGTCGATATAGCCCCAGCGCGCGTCCGTGGCCACCGGAGCCAGTCCATCGCTGAAGGTTCCGGCCGCGTTGAAGCGGCGGGAAATCGTCTCCTGCCCCAGGGCGTCCAGATAACCCCAGTCCCCCTGCGGGGACGGACCCCGAACCGCCGCCCGGCCGTTGTGGAAGGGACCGCCCTCGTCGTAACGCGGGCTCACCGCGAACCGTCCGGACCGGTCGATGTAGCCGACTTTCCCCTCGTAGTCCACAGCCGCCGTTTCTCCGCTGTAGGCTTCGGCTCGAAGAAAACGCGGGCTGATCAGCATACGTCCCCGAACGTCGATGTAACCCCACAATCCCTCCTTTTTAACGGGAGCCATTCCTCCGGAAAAATCTCCCGCGGCCTCCCAGGCGGGCGGAAGCGCGTATTTTCCCGTGGAATCGATGTAGCCCCACAGCCCGTCGAACTGCACCGCAGCCAGCCCCTCCGAAAAGGAACGGGCACTCTCGAAGGATTTTCCGTCAAAGGCGATCGTTCCTTCCCTGTCGATAAAACTGCTTCCCGTGAAGGCGAAACCTCCGGAAAAATATCCCACCTCCGGAACGCTGTATTCAAAGGGAATGACGACCTTCCCCCTGTGGTCGATATAGCCCCACATGTCGTTGGATTTCACCGCAGCCAGCCCTTCACTGAACTCCCTGGCTTCGGAGTAGAGAAAATCCACCACGATTCTGGCCTCTCTGGCCTCCGCCGGAGCCGTCCGGTTCGTCGGCGGCGCGGACAGAGCCGCGACCAGGGCCGCGCAGCACAGGCACGTCTTTATAACTCGATTTTGCAGTATTGCCATCTGTCAACATCTCCTCATTCCAGTTCGAAATCCAGCGGGCCTCCTGCCCGTTTGAATTATAGCCTACCGGGGCGCGCCGGACCCTAAGGGACGAAGAAGTATATTTTTGGAATACTTGTCTTATTTTGTGAACGGAGTACAATTTTATCTGATTTGAGTTATCAGTGAATAATATAGTAAAAAATTCTCTGCGGAAGGGATGTTTATTTTGTCACTGACTAAGAACAAAGCAGTCAACGCCTGGGTGGAAGAAATGGCCGCCATGACGAAGCCGGATGCGGTCGTATGGATTGATGGTTCTGAGGAGCAGCTCGCCGACCTGCGGGCGCAAAGTGTGAGTTCGGGTGAAATTATCGCGCTGAATCAGGAGAAGCTGCCGGGCTGCTACCTGCACCGTTCCGCTTTAAACGACGTGGCGCGGGTGGAGCAGCGGACCTTCATCTGTTCGCGCCGGAAAGAGGACGCCGGCCCCACCAACAACTGGATGGATCCCGTCGAGATGTACGCGAAGCTGCGTAAACTTTACGATGGCTCGATGAAGGGCCGAACGATGTACGTGATTCCCTTTTCCATGACCGTCCCGGAGTCTCCCTTTGCGAAGTTCGGAGTCGAGCTCACCGATTCCATTTACGTGGTGCTGAACATGGCCATTATGACCCGCATCGGGACCCGTGTGCTGAAATGCCTGGACGCCGCCAAAGACCCCTCCGACTTTACGAAGGGCCTGCACTCCAAGGCGACCCTCAGCGAAGAGGACCGTTACATCGTCCAGTTCCCGGAGGACAACGCCATCTGGTCCATCAACTCCGGTTACGGCGGAAACGTGCTGCTGGGCAAAAAGTGCTTCGCGCTGCGCATAGCCTCCCATCTGGGGAAAACGGAGGGCTGGATGGCGGAGCATATGCTGATTCTGGGGCTGGAAAATCCCAAAGGCGAGGTTCGCTACCTCACCGGCGCTTTTCCCTCCGCCTGCGGCAAAACCAACCTGGCCATGCTGATTCCGCCGGAGATTTACAGGAAGAAGGGCTATAAGGTCTGGTGCGTGGGAGACGACATCGCCTGGCTGCGGGTTGGCCCGGACGGCAGGCTGTGGGCGGTGAACCCGGAGGCCGGTTTCTTCGGCGTCGCCCCTGGCACCAACATGAAGTCCAACCCCAACGCCATGCTCACCTGCCAGAAGAACACTATTTTTACCAACGTCGTGCAAAATCTGGACGACAACACCATCTGGTGGGAGGGCTGGGACAAGAACCCCCCGAAGAACGCCCTCAACTGGAAGGGTGAAAAATGGGACGCCTCCGACGGCTCCAAGGGCGCGCACCCCAACAGCCGCTTCACCGCGCCGGCCCGTCAGTGCCCCTGCATTTCCCCCAAATTCGAAGCCCCGGAGGGTGTGCCGATCTCCGCGATTATCTTCGGAGGACGCCGCGCGAAAACCGCTCCCCTGGTCTATCAGTCCCGAAGCTGGGACCACGGCGTGTTCGTGGGCTCCATCATGGGAAGCGAAACGACGGCCGCGGCGGCGGGAGCGGTGGGAGTCGTCCGACGCGACCCCATGGCGATGCTGCCCTTCTGCGGCTACAATATGGCCGACTACTTCGCCCACTGGCTGGAGATGGGGAAAAAGATCCCCAACCCGCCGAAAATTTTCAACGTCAACTGGTTCCGCACCGACGACGAGGGCAACTTCATCTGGCCCGGCTACGGCGACAACATGAGGGTGCTGGAGTGGATCATGGCCAGGGCCTTCGACGAGGCGGAGGCGGTGGACAGCCCCATCGGCTGGCTTCCGAGGCCGGAGGACATCAATCTGGAGGGTCTGGACGTCTCCAGAGACACGCTGAAAGGGCTGCTTTCCGTGGATAAATCCCTGTGGAACGAAGAAGTGAAGGGTATTCACGAGTTCTACGCCAAATTCGGCGATACTCTGCCGTCGAAGCTGAAAGAGGAGCTTGCGCTGCTGGAAAAGAAGCTGGCCTGAAAGTTCCCCTAGGTCTTTTAGGGCGTAAAGTCTCTTATAAATTGATTCTAAAGTCTCATGTAAAAAAACTTTTTTGGTGTAGGATAATTTACGCAGTTTGTGTGGTTTTATTTCTTTTGCTTCTGTGATTCGCAGATATTCCCGACAGGCAGGAAAGTGAGGTGCAACTCCCCCGTCAGCCAATAAGGAGAGCGAATCGTAAAGAAGGCGTCGGAAGATTCGAAAGCAAAATTCAGAAAGGTCGAGAAACGCCGGGGACGCGGGAAAGGGAACAAGGAAACTTTATCCGGCCCCCTTCGGAAGATCGAGTGATCTGGATCGAAGCCGAAGAAATTCGGAAGACGCGATACAGGCAGTACAAAACTCAAGGGGGTAAAGTTAAATGAAAAAGTGTGCAGTACTGGTAGCAGTAGTTGCGTTGCTCGCTGTTGCGGCGCCCGTTTTTGCGGCGACGAATCCGTTTATGGACGTTCCGCTGAACCATTGGGCTTATGATGCGATCGGTCAGCTTGCGGCCAAGGGTATCCTTTCCGGTTATCCCGATGGCACCTACAAGGGCAAGCAGCCCACGACCCGTTACGAGATGGCTTCCGCCCTCGCCCGCGCTCTGGCTGTTGTCGATATGACGAAGGCCAGCAAGCAGGACGTGGAGATGCTGAAGAAGCTCGTCGTCGAGTTCAAAGATGAACTGGACGCTCTTGGAGTGAAGGTTGACACCTTTGATGCCCGTCTGAAGAAGATTGAGGGCCGTCTGGGCGGATGGAAACTTGGTGGCTCCATTCGTTTCGACTTCTACAATCTGAGCTATGACAGCGATGATCTGGACGACCTGAGCGGCGCGGCGTTCGCCCGGACCCGTCTGGAAATTCAGCGCTGGTTCGGCGAGGATGAGGGGATGCACCTCTACATCCGTATCAACGACGGACAGGACCTTTATACGAAGGTCAATACGATTACGTTCAACAAGTTGTTTATTGAAGTCCCCGTCTGGTGGGATTCCACGCTGACAGTGGGTCGCTTTGCCTGGGACATGGAGTCGGCTTACTACCTTAACGGCACGACGAACTTCTCCGAGAACATGGGCCACGGCCAGGACTCCTGGCTGACCGACCGCACCGTTGACGGTCTGGGTTGGAGGAAGAGCTTTGGTCTGGGCAGAGTCAGCGCTTATGTGGCGAAACCCACAGTAACCTCTTATTTCACTTACGATACTGCGGAGAACAAGTATACGACCTATGGCGTCGGCGCCTGGGAACTTTTCGTGATGGGCGAACTGCAGTTCACCGAGAAGTGGGGCTTTGACATCGGCGCTCAGTATTTTGCGGGCGACGACAGGTCCAAGGTTGGAGATTTCGAGTTTGACTCCATGTGGACGGTTTTTGCGGGTCTTCGCTTCAACTTCAACAACAACATCGAGCTGAAGGGTCTGTTCTACTATCAGGATGCGGATGTGTCGGTGGCCGGCAGAGATGTTGATATCGACAGCGCCAGCGCGTTCCGCGCCATTATCGACGTGAAGCAGAGCCTGCTGAAGTTCACCAGCCTGTGGCTGGAGTATGACTACCTGGAAGAGAACTTCGTCATCCCCAACGGCGGCGCGCTGGTTCTGGGCGGTACGGAACCCAACGCTTTCGACCATGGCGAGTCGGGAATCCCCGGTTCCGGTACTCCTTCCGTTATGTGGGACGACCTGAGCATTTGGCGGATTGGCGCCAAGCAGGTGTGGAACGACAAGTTCACCACGTTGCTGTATGTGTCCAATTACTCCTTCGACGAGACGGATGCAAGCGCTATGCACTATGCCATCGGCCTGATCTACAAGTACAACCCCAACGTCCAGTTCGGTCTGGTCTACAGCGCTTTCGATTCCGACGACGAGCTGAAGAATACCAGCTTCTTCAAGGATCCCAGCGTTATCCGTTTCCGTACGTTCATCTCCTTCTAATCGAAGCGAAACGGTTTCAGTTCAAGGCAAAAAGAGAGGAGGGCTTCGGCCCTCCTTTTTTGATGGGGTGTTTTATGGTATTTTTCGACAGTCGCGGTTATAAGGAAGAGAGGGCTTCGGCCCTCTTTTTTTAATGTAGCATTTATCGATATGAAACGATCATAAAATATTATATTTGATCTATTATGGCATTTGTAATAACAGATTTAGAAAAATAAATGAAAAAATAATTTTATAAATTCTTTTATAACAAAGATAAATTATATTTTTGCATTCTAATTTCTTTATAAACTGGTACTTATAGTAAATATTACTTATAAATTAAGTAGTAATAAGGCTGAAAACTTATTAGATGCCTTACTGTAGTATGCATGTGGAAGATCTGAAGCAGATTCGCGGCCTTGAACCTGTGAATGGAACCTGTGAACGGGAGAAAGGAAACAAGGTAACTTTACTCCCGGACTCTCCAGGGTTGCTCGGCTGAAGAATCGAGCGGAAGATCAGAATGTCAGTGCAATATTTTTAGGGGGTTATTTCAGTATGAAAAAATATGCGGCAGCGGCATATCTGGCAGTTGCTTTTTTTGTGACCACACCGGTTTTTGCGTCGACAAATCCCTTTATCGACGTTCCTCTGAACCACTGGTCCCATGACGCGATTGGCCAGCTCACGGCAAAGGGCATTATCTCCGGTTATCCGGATGGCACGTATAAGGGCAAACAGCCCACGACCCGCTACGAGATGGCTTCCACCGTCGCCCGGGCTCTGGCGCTTGTGGATACTTCCAAAGCCAGCCGTCAGGACGTGGAGATGCTGAAGAAACTCGTCGTGGAGTTCAAGGATGAGCTGGACGCTCTCGGCGTGAAAATCGACAGTTTTGACGGTCGTTTCACGAAGCTGGAAAATCGCCTGGGCGGTTGGAAACTTGGTGGTTCCATTCGTTTTGACCTCTACAGCGTGGGCTACGGTCAGAACGACCTTGATGACGAGAGCGGCGCAGCCTTCGCCAGAAGCCGCCTGGAAATCAATCGCTGGTTTGGCGAGGACGACGGGATGCACCTGTACATCCGCATCAACGACGGACAGGACGCTTACACGAAATCCTCAAACATTCAGTTCAACAAATTCTATGTGGAGTTTCCGGCCTGGTGGGATTCCACTCTGACAGTCGGCCGCTTTCTCGTGGACAACGAGTCCAAATACTACCTGGACGGCGAGACGAACTTCTCGGAAAATATCGGATTCGGGCTGGACGCCTGGCTGACCGATCGTACCATGGAAGGACTGGGCTGGAGCAGGAGTTTCGGCCTGGGACGAGTGAACGCCTATGTGTCTCGCTCCTCCATCAATCCGGGCGTGTACGGTCATGATGTGGACGCTTCTTTCTGGGAACTGGGTCTGCACGCGGCTCTGCAGTTTACGGAGCAGTGGGGCTTTGACGTCGGCGGTCAGTACTTCCTGGGCGACGATCAGACAAAAGTGTCCCTGGGAAATTCGCTTACCTGTGATTTCGACAACCTCTGGACGGCTTACGCCGGTTTGCGTTTCAACTTCAGCAACAACGTGGAGCTGAAGGGCCAGTATTTCTACCAGAACGCCGATTACTCGATGAACGGCAGGGCTGTGGACGACTTCACGGCGGACAGGCGCAGCGCCTTCAGAGCCATCGTGGATGTGAAGCAGGACCTCCTCAAATTTACGAGCCTGTGGCTGGAGTATGATTCCCTGGAGAAGGGCTTCGTGCTTCCCAACGAGGGCGCTCTGGTTCTCGGCGGCACGGACAGCGGGTCCCTGACGGGACGGCGGGGCAGCGGCGTTCCTTCGGTCATCACCGACGATCTGTCCATCTGGCGCGCAGGCGCGAAGCAGTCCTGGAACGACAAATGGTCCACGTTCCTCTATGTGTCGAACTACTCCTTCGACGGGGCGGGCGGCGACACCATGAACTACGCTTTGGGCGTGATCTACAGGTATAATCCCAACGTTCAGTTCGGCCTGGCCTACAGCGCCTTCGACTCGGACGACAATCTGCACTTCCCGGATCCTCAGGTTCTTCGTTTCCGCACCTTCGTTTCCTTCTAGCACGGAATCGCTTTCGAGGCAGCACAGCATAAGAAACGGAAAAAGGGGGGCTTCGGCCCTCCTTTTTTCGTATGTTCCACAGGGTCTCTCTGATACAATGGTGTCCAATTCCAAAGCGGAAGTCTTTTGGAATATGAAGGAGCGATGCGGCATTATTCGTTTGATTTTTTGGTTTTTTCTTTTTTCCCTGTTTCTGAGTGTATTCGGCCGTCCCTTCAGGGGCAGCGACAGAAGCCGCGATGGGAGGTCCGGAAGACGCCGAAACAACCCTTTTGCGCCACCGGAGGGGGAACGAGGGGGCGACACTCTCGCGGACCGGCAGGCGGAAGAGCGTTTCGAGTTCCAGAAACGACAGGCGATGGCAGCCGGTTCAATGGGATATATCTGGCACGCGGGGCGCAATGGCTGCTGCCCCGCGCACCGAAAACTGGAGGGGCGCTTCGTCCCCTGGGAGAAACCTCCTCTGGTGGACGGGGTCGCCGTTCACGCGGGAGAGCGGGCGGGTTGTTCCTGCACCAGAGAAATTGTATAGTGCATTTATGCCTGATCGTTCACCGTCATGGCTTTCATGAGCATTTCCACAGCTTCTCCCCGGGTGATGGGACGGGCGGGATAAAATTCCGGACGATAGAGGTCCAGAATCCCCAGAGCGGCCAGAGTATCGATGGCGTCAAAAAAACGATGCTCCTTCGGAATTTTGACAAGGGAGGATGAAGGGCGAGAGCCCTTTTCGAGTCCGAAGGTTTCCCGAAGGGACTCGACAAATTCTCCCCGTGAAACGAATCGTTCCGGGTTTTCCTTCTCCGCCGGCTCGACGCCTTTTGAGGTTCTCGACGCAAGACGGGCTTTACTCAGCATCGAAAACATTTCCCTCCGCGTAATGAGCTGGTCCACCCCGAAAATCCCCTTGTCGGCCCCGCGAATGACAGCCATGGCCAGCACGGGATCGTCCAAATCGCTGATGTTGTAGGAAGGCGCGTGAGGAGGCTCCAGAGGGGGCAGCAGTTCGTAGAGGTTGGAAAGCTGCACGGCCCGGAAAAAGGGATGTTCCGGTGGCACGTCGGAGTATTTGCAAAGGGACAGAAGAACGTTGGCCTCCAGCAGCGCTCTCTGGACCCGAACGGGGGGGACCTCCCTGGGGGGGAGGCCGCTCTCCGCCGCCAGCGCGGCCAAAGCTCCCGCGGCCTGACCGACCATCATGCAGATGGGCTGCAGACGCAGAGCTCCCGCGGCCAGTCGCGTCATGGAAAGATTCTTCTCAGCGGCCAGGAAACCGTCGAGGTTTTTTGGAATGAGAATGTCCAAAGGCACCTGAAAGGGCCCCCGGGGACGGTTGGTCTCCATGGAATTTGCCCTTTCGCCGAAGTCCCACTCCATCCGGTCGTCCGTATCCGCGCCGTGGAGGTCCAGAATATAGCCGCCTATGGCGATGGCGTCGGAAAACTCGTGGCTGGTCTGGCCGTCCCGGTAGCTTAGGGAGTTTTGGAGAAGCTCCGCCGAGGTGAGGGTGTGGGCGCCCGCCATGCGCCGGGATTCTCTGACGTAGGGAATGGGGGGCATTCGCCGGGCGATTTCCTTCCATTCGTCGGGCAGGTCCGCGGCGGCCGCGGGCAGCTGGGAGTGGTCGTATTCGTCGTTGGCGACGGACCAGTTTTCCCCCAGTTCGTTTTGCATGTAATAGATAAAGTGCAGGGTCTTGACGAGGGCGTCCTTCTCGATCCGATCCCTCAGGGTCCTGTCCTCCAGATAGGCCGCGGGCAGCCCCGTGTCGCCGTTCCAGCTGTCTTTTCCCGGATAGTCGTTTCCCCAGTTGACGCCGCATTTCGAGATAAGCCCGCGGTTCTCCGCCCGCCCGTCGTAATTCCAGGGCGTGGAGGAGTCGGGAAGTCCGCGGTAGGCGTTGTGAGTGACGAAATTGACGGGGAGTACAACGGGGTAGGTTCCCTTGAAGTTCATGCCGTCCGAGGTCACGTAGCTTTCATAGTTGCGCTTCGCCTCCTCGTAGCCGGGAAGAGGAGAAAGCGGCCGCAGCTCCGGCGGAATGCCTCCCGGATAACTGCGAATGATGGCCACCCAGGTGATATCCTGAATCATGGCGTTTTCATTCAGAAAGGGCGTGGCGGAGTTTCCCACCCGGTAGGGCACTTTGGCAAGGGGCAGAACGTCTCCGTATTCGGTGGCGTCGATGAGGACCTGGCAGGCGACGTCCTTTCGTCCCCCCGGGCTTTGCAGGGTGACGCCGGTGACGGTGTTTCCCTGGCGGTGGACCTCCGTCACCGAGGAATACATCAGAATGTCGAAGGGTTTGCTGCGCTTCTTTTCGGCGTTGGCCTTTCGGGTCTGCTTCACCATATCCAGAAGGATTTTCTGTCCGACGGAGGGTTCGAAGGCCAGGCTGCGGGGATCCCAGTAGCAGGTCCCCATGGTTTTTCCCAGGGAATCGTAATGGTCCTTCAGACGGGAGATGAATTCGAGATAGAGTCCGCTGCGCTGACGGCTCAGGTCGTCCATGGTGGAGACGCCGGCGGCCACAGCCTGCCCTCCCAGCCAGTCCCCGGGCTCCAGAACGAGAACTCCCGCGCCAAGGCGGGCGGCCTGTATGGCGGCGGCCATTCCTCCCATCCCGCCTCCGGCGACAACGACGTCATATCGGGAGGCCGGAGCTCTCGTAATTTGGGCTCCTTCTCCGAAGGGGACATCGGAGCTGAACATATCTGTCAGGAAGAGAAAAAGGACAAAGAAAAAAAAGAAAGAAATAAAAAATAAACCGACGCGAAAAAATTTCCCTGTCGGGTACGGTATGTCTCTGAGAAAAAAATGTGACAATTCGTACAGCCCCCTCAAATTGAAAAGGAAAATGTTTTATCGCAGCGCGATGCAGGTACTTCGCACCGTTCTGGCGTTGTACTTCGAAAAACCGAAACGAACGCCTCCGCCCGTCCAGTAATACTCGCCTGTAGTCCGGTCGAAGGCGGGCATGACGCCGTACTGAGACCGTCCCCGTCGGGTGATCGCGTCCAAGGCCCGGGGGACCTCCCTCTCACTGGGAAGAGGGAGGGTGATGCTCACTCTGTGGGCCACGTCGCCGGTGCAGTAAATTTCCACTCCCATCTCGCCGTGAAGCCAGGTGTAAAGAATCAAATTCTCCATGCCGGTCACCCGGTGTTCGTTGGCGGGAGGTCCCAGGAGCTGGTTCAGCACGTTCAGCGAGGTCCCGGGCCGCAGTTTCGCGTTCAGAGCGAAGATCCTTTCGGCGTCCTCCCGGGCGTCGGCAAAAGAGGGGAGGGCGTACAGCAGCGCCGCTCCAGCCAGACACAGAACAAGTTTTCTGAAAAAAATCTTATGCGGGAAACGCGTGGGAAGCGACCGTTTTTTCGTCATTTTCTTCGTTTTTCTCCTCTGTGTCGGTCGTCCGCGTCGTCCTCCGCCAGTCGTTTTGTGTAGGTGTGCATGGAGCTTTCGTTTCGGCGCAGAACAGTCTCCGCCTCTCCCGGAGCGAGAGGGGCGAGTTTCGATGTTCTTTTTGAAGCTGAAGAGTCGCGCTCGCCGCTCTGGAGATGAATCGTGTCGATCATTCCCGCTGAAACCAGCGCCTCCACCTTTTGAACGGGAATCCCCAAAATCCGGCTGACGTCGTGGGCTGTAAAGGCCTCCTTCTCGTGGTCTCGCAGAAAATTTCTCACGACGGGATAGAGCGATTGAAGCTTTGTCGTGCAGTCGGGGCAGATTTCCTCTCCCTGAGGACCATTGATAAAAGCCCTTTTGCACATACTGCATATAACAAGAGCCACTGGCCCTCCTCCTTTAAATAAAAAAGTCTCGTTACACGAATAATGATGATATACCATTTATAAGTTTATTACATCCCTGGTATCTCTTGGACTAAATTTCATCTTGTGCTATTCTGATTCCGTTTGAAAAAGGAAAAAGGTGTCGAGGAGGAGAATGATGGAAAAAGAATTTTCCGTATTGCTGGGGGACAAGCCGCTTGTCTTCCGAACGGGAAAACTGGCGAAGCAGGCAAATGGAGCCGTTCTGGCGTCACATGGAGACACGACGATTTTGACCACGGCCTGCATCACGGATACCGCGCGGACGGGAATCGATTTTTTCCCGCTGCTGGTGGATTTTGAGGAGCGCTATTATTCGGCGGGAAAAATTCCCGGCGGTTTTATCAAACGCGAGGGCCGTCCCACCGAGTCGGCGATTCTGAGCGCGAGAGTGGTGGATCGGTCCATCCGGTCGCTTTTCGACGACAACATGCGGAACGACGTTCATGTGGTGGCCACGGTCATGGCGGTGGATCAGATTTATCCGCCCAGCGTGCTGGCCATCAACGGAGCTTCCGCCGCTCTGGCGATTTCCGGCATTCCCTGGGGAGGTCCGGTGGGGGCGGTGCGCATCGGCCTGATCGAGGGGCAGCTGGTGGTGAACCCCACGGAGGAGCAGATGCAGTCGTCGGCCCTGGATTTGCTGGTGGCCGGCCACGACGACGGCATTACGATGGTGGAGTCCGGCTCTCAGGAGGTTTCCGAGGATTTGCTGGTGGACGCCATGGAGCTGGCTCAGACCGAAATTCGAAAGCTCATCGCGCTGTTCCGGCAGATGAAGGAAGAAGTGGGAAAGCCGGAGATTCAAATCGCTCCCCCCGTATCCTGTCCCGAAATCGACGACTGGATCCGTGAGAACCTCGACCAGGAAATCGACGCGGGGGTTCGTATTCACGAGAAGAAGCCCAGGGCCGACAGAATCGGCGAGGCGAAAAAACGCGCTCAGGAGCATTTCGCCGAATCCTGTCCCGGCATGAACGACTACATCTCCGCCTTTGTGGACGAGCGGGTCAAAAAAATCATGAGGGCCATCATCGTTGACGAGGGCGTACGGGTGGACGGTCGGGCCATGGACCAGCTCCGGGATATTTCCTGTGAGCTGGGAGTGCTGCCCAGGGTGCACGGTTCGGCGCTTTTCACCCGAGGCGAGACCCAGGCTCTGGCGGTGACGACCCTTGGGATGGTGGGAGAGGACGATCAGGTTCTCGACGGCATCAAGCTGGACGAGCCCGCCAAGCGTTTTATTCTGCACTACAACTTCCCGCCCTACTCGGTGGGCGAGGTGCGCCCCATGCGAGGCCCCGGACGCAGGGAGATCGGACACGGGGCGTTGGCCGAACGGGCTCTTCGCTACGTGATTCCCGACGAGAACGAGTTCCCCTACGTGATTCGCGTGGTCTCGGACATTCTGGAGTCCAACGGCTCCAGCTCCCAGGCCAGCATCTGCGGCGGCAGCCTGTCCATGATGCACGCGGGGGTTCCCCTTCGCAAACACGTGGCGGGAGTGGCCATGGGACTCATCAAGGAAGGGAATAAAGTTCAGGTTCTCACCGACATTCAGGGTCTGGAGGACCACTATGGCGACATGGACTTCAAGGTTGCCGGAACCCGGGATGGAGTTACGGCGCTTCAGATGGACAACAAGGCCGGCGGCATCACCCGGGAGGTTCTGCAGAACGCCCTGAGCCAGGCGCGAAAGGCCCGCATGGAAATTCTCGATAAAATGGAATCGCGGATTTCCGCGCCGGAGAGCCTGTCTCCCAACGCGCCGCGCATCCACAAGACCACGATCGACCCCGAAAAAATTCGGGACGTCATCGGCCCCGGGGGCAAGGTGATCCGCGGTATCACTCAGAAAACCGGCGTTCGAATCAACGTGGAGGACTCCGGTGACGTTAGCATTGCCGGGCCCACGCAGGAGCAGGTCAACGAGGCTCTGGCGATCATTCGGGGCCTGACCCGCAATCCCGAAGCGGGGGAAATTTATTATGGCACCGTGACGCGGCTGATGTCCTTCGGCGCTTTTGTGGAGTGCCTGCCTGGCAAGGAGGGACTGCTCCATCTCAGCGAGGTCAGCACGTTCCGCATTCCGAAGGTGGAGGACGTTTTCAAACCCGGCGACAGAGTTCTGGTCATGGTGAAGGAAATCGACGACATGGGACGCGTCAACCTGACCCGACGGCGTATCGTTTCCGATGAGGAAAAGGTCAGAGAGGCCGGCTTCGCCGACGCCCTGCCGAACGAGCGGGAACGGGAGAACCTGATCGAAAGCATCGCCGGAAGCGCGGGCCCTGTGGCCCCCCGAGGCGACCGGGAACGTCACGATCACGGCGACCGGGACCGGGGAGGCGACCGTGGCGGTCGGGACCGTGATCGAGATCGGGATCATCGCCACGGCGGAAGGTCTTCCCGAAGGGATTAGCGCCGCTGGCCCTTATTTGTAAAACAGGATCTGAAAGAAGGATTGAAAATCGGTTATGAAGGAAGTAAAAGTCGCAATTTTGCGCGATGCCCGTGCCAAAAAGTTTCCCGTTCCCGAGTACGCCACTCCCGCGTCGGCTGGGGTCGATCTTCGTACGGTGGAAGAGGTGGTTTTGCTGCCGGGAGAGAGGACTCTCGTCTCCACCGGGATACGAATTGCGCTTCCCGTCGGATATGAGGCTCAGATTCGTCCCCGCAGCGGACTGGCCCTGAAACACGGCATTACCCTGCCCAACAGCCCGGGAACCATCGACGCCGATTATCGGGGTGAAATTCAGGTCATCGTGATGAACCTGGGGCAGGATCCCTTCACCTTCGAGCCGGGGGATCGGGTGGCTCAGATGGTTATCGCTCCGGTGTGTCAGGTGACCTGGGACGAGTCGGAAAACCTGGACGAAACGGAGCGGGGCGAAGGCGGCTTCGGCAGCACAGGCAGACAGTGATATCCGGTTCTATCCAAAGCCAAATACCCAAAGCTAAATATCCAAAGCCAAAGGACAGACAAACAGACCTCCGGTTTATCGGAGGTCTGTTCTTTTGATGCGATATTTTATTCCAGAATTTATTTCATTCCAGAATTTGTTTCATCCAGAGGGAGGCGTTCGTTGATTCGCACGATATTCAGGGCCCGACCGGTCTCGGAGTCGATTTCGATGACGACGGCGTTGATTCGCCGGTCCTCGTCGCAGACCTCGAATTTTGAGGGCATACCCGTAAGATAACGGGGCATGACGCTTTCCGTCTTTACGCCGATGATGCCGCCGTGGCCTCCGGTCATGCCCACGTCCGAGATGACGGCCGTACCTCCGGAAAGAACCTCCTCGTCGGCGGTCTGCACGTGGGTATGGGTTCCCACCACCGCGGCGGCGCGCCCGTTCAGGTGAAGCGCAAGGGCTTTCTTTTCCGACGTGGCTTCGGCATGAAAATCCACCAGGACGGGGATGTCGCCGAACTCCGGCAGAAGGGCGTCCGCCGTTCGGAAGGGGCAGTCGATGGGGGGCATGAACACGCGGCCCTGCAGGTTCAGGAGTCCCAGCTTTTTCCCGTTGCGCTCAAGAAGGGCGTGTCCCGTTCCGGGGCAGCCGGGGGCGAAGTTGGCGGGGCGAATCACCCGGCGCTCCGAGGCGAGGACGGGATAAAAAATGTTTTTGTCCCAGATATGGTTGCCGGAGGTCATTCCGTGCACCCCCATATCGAAAAGCTCTCCCATGATCTTTTCGGTCATGCCCTTTCCCGCCGCGGCGTTTTCGCAGTTGACGACCACAAAATCAAAGCCGTCCCATCGTTTCGAGAGGAGGGGAAGAGCTTCGGCCAAAGCGGACCGGCCGGGGCTTCCCACCAGGTCTCCCACAAAAAGTATTTTCATATAATAAATTCTCCGAATCTGACGGTTTTATTTCGCGTATTCCGTCGAACGCATCTCCCGGGAGACGGTCACTTTGATCTGGCCGGGGTATTTCATTTCTTCCTCGATTTTTCGGGCGATGTCGTAAGCCAGCTTGTGCACGGTGCCGTCGTCGGTGTTGTTGGGCATGACCAGAACGCGAACTTCGCGTCCGGCCTGTATGGCGTAGGCCTTGCTGACGCCGTTGAAGGCCTGAGCGAGTTCCTCCAGCTTTTCGAGTCGTTTGATGTAGGCGTCCAGGCTTTCGCGGCGGGCGCCGGGGCGTGAGGCGCTGATGGCGTCGGCGCAGGCGACGATGACGTCGTAAATATTTTTCGCCTCCACGTTGTCGTGGTGAGAGGCGATGGCGCTGATGATTTCCGGCCGTTCGCCGAAGCGTTTCGCCAGGTCCGCGCCGATCATGGCGTGGGGGCCCTCCACCTGATGGTCCACGGCTTTGCCCAGGTCGTGAAGCAAACCGGCGCGGCGGGCCATTTCTTCGTCGATGCCCAGTTCGGCGGCGATGATCCCGGAGATGTGGGCCACTTCCAGGCTGTGGGAGAGGGCGTTCTGCCCGTAGCTGAAACGAAACTTGAGCTGTCCCAGAGTGCGAATCAGCTCTCCGTGCATGTTCTTGATCCCCGTCTCCAGAAGGGCGGCTTCCCCCGCCTCCATGATCTGTTCCTCCACGTCCCGGGTGGCCTTGTCGATGAGCTCCTCGATGCGCGCCGGATGAATGCGCCCGTCGGTGATCAGGCGCTCCAGGGAAAGACGGGCGATTTCGCGCCGTACGGGGTCGAAGCTGCTCAGGGTAACGGCCTCGGGGGTGTCGTCCACGATGAGGTCCACGCCGGTGAGGGTCTCGAAGGCGCGGATGTTGCGTCCCTCTCTGCCGATGATGCGCCCCTTCATGTCGTCGGTGGGAAGAGGAACCACGCTTACCGTGGCGTCCGAGGAGTGCTCCACGGCGCATCGCTGCACCGCCGTTATGACGATGTCCCGAGCTTTGCGATCGGCTTCGCGCTTCGCTTTTTCTTCCAGCTCCTTCAGCCTCAGCCCAATGACGTACTGGGCCTCTTCTTCGGTTTTTCGAAGCAGGATTTCCTGAGCTTCCTGACGGGTCATTTGCGCTATTTCCTCAAGCCGGGCCAGCTGCTGTTTCAGAACGACTTCTATTTCCGCTCCACGCTGTTCCAGCTCTTCCTGCCGGTGGCGCAGCTCTTCTTCCTTGTGTCCAACCCGATCCAGTTTGCGGTCCAGATTTTCTTCCTTCTGCTCGATCTTGCGCTCCGCCCGCTGAAGCTCGCTGCGGCGTTCCCGAATGTCCTTTTCCGCGTCCTGACGGAGCCGGAAAACCTCGTCCTTCCCCTCCGTGAGGCGTTCCTTTTTCAGGTGTTCGGCGGTCTCCGTGGCTTCCTGCAGCATGACGATAATCTGATTTTTTACCCCTGAAAGACGGGAATTATCGATAGTTCTGAAAACCAGGTAGCCAACCCCCACGCCGGCGGCTATTCCCAGTATTAAAAATAAAACGGATTGCATGGCTGTGTGTCACTCCTTTTATATAACCCCGCTTTTGAGCGGGGGTTACACGATGTATTAGAAAGATACTCGCTTGCCTTGAGAAAAATCTTTTTCTATATAAAGCCAAGTTTAAATTTTACATTATGATGAGGCTACATCACAAGCCCTGACCTTCCATAATCTGTCGATTGGCGTCCATGCAGATGCTATAATGCCGACAGACGAGCAGAGCAGACAACCGCCGCGGGCCGAAGGGCATCGTGGAGGAAAGTCCGGGCTCCACAGGGCGGGATGCCGGGTAACACCCGGTCGGCGTGAGCCGAAGGAAAGTGCCACAGAAAGCAGACAGCCCTCAGGGGTAATGGTGAAAAGGCAGGGTAAGAGCCTACCGGATACGGCGTAAGTCGTATGCCAGGCAAACCCCATCCGGAGCAAGATCGAATAGGAGGGGATGAAGCGGCCCGCTGACCCTCGGGTCGATCGCTTGAGGAACGTCGCAAGGCGTTTCCCAGAGAAATGGTTGTCATATACAGAACCCGGCTTATGAGCTGCTCGTTTTTTAATCAGAAAAAATAAAAAATTATAATAAATTGCAACAAATTAGGACTTTAGAATCATGGATAATGATTTTGAAGTCCTATTTTCATTACTGGAAAGGAATGGCATTGTGGGATAAAATGCCATTGAGTGTTACAAAGTGTAATTTTGTGGGAGAGCTGTTTATGGGGACTTACGAACATCGACTGGACAGTAAGGCGCGCCTTGTCCTCCCGGCGAAGATTCGTGAAAAGCTGGGCGATGTTGTCGTGGCGGCTCTTGGACTGGAGAACTGTATTTCTCTTTATTCCGAGGAAGAATGGGGTCGGTTTCTGGAGAAAATCAAAAGTCAGCCTTTTTATTCCAACCGGGATGCCCGGGAATTTCAGCGCATCATGGTGGGAGCCGCGGAGGAAATTACGGTGGACGGGACAGGGAGGATTCTGCTCCCGGGACACCTGCGAAAGTACGCCGGGCTGACTCAGGAAGTGGTCATCAGCGGACTGGCGGACCACGTGGAGATCTGGGACAGGGAGCGCTGGGTGAACATCTGGGAGGCCGGCCTGGAGAACCTTTCCGAAATCGCGAAGGGAATGGACGGTTTTTAAGAGTATGAGCGATTTCGGGAGCGGGAGACCCTGATGGCGTTCGAGCACACGCCGGTGCTTCTGGCAGAGGTGATCGAGCAGCTGCGTCCGGTTTTTTCGGGACAGAGGGCAGCGGGAGCGAAGCGCATTGTGGACTGTACCCTCGGTCTTGGAGGTTACTCCGAAGAATTTCTGACCGTGTTCCCGGAGGCGGAGGTTTTCGGGCTGGATCGGGACAGGGCCGCGATGGAGTCGGCCCGGCGGCGTCTTGAAAAATACGGTGAGCGCTTCAGAGCCATTCACACCAATTTTGGCGATATGGAAACGGTTTTGAGGGAATTTGCCCCGGTGGACGCCCTTGTTTTCGACCTCGGGGTGTCCGGAATGCAGCTGACGGAGGGAGAAAGGGGTTTTTCCTTCCAGTACGCGGGACCTCTGGACATGAGAATGGACCCCGATAAAACGGACCGGAGCGCGGCCGATGTCCTGAAAGAACTGGACGCGGATGAACTTGAGAGAATTTTTCGGGTTTACGGAGAGGAACGCTACGCCCGGCGGTTCGCCGTGAAGATCGAAGAGGCACGAAGGCGGGGAAATCCGGTGACCACCACCGAAGCGTTGGTGACGCTGATTCGCGGCTCTCTTCCGGCGGCAGTGCAGAGAAAAATGGGAGCTCATCCGGCGCGCCGCGTCTTTCAGGCTCTTCGAATTTACGTCAACGACGAACTGGGAGAGCTGAGAGAGGGACTGGCCGCCGGGGCGGAGCTGGCGGGGCCGGGCGCGGTGATGGCGGTGGTTTCTTATCATTCTCTTGAGGATCGGATCGTAAAGCACACCTTCAGAACCTGGGAGAAAGAAGACAAAAAGGGGATCGTTCTGACGAAACATCCAATCGTTCCCGAATCTGGAGAGACGGAGAAGAATTTCAGAGCACGCAGCGCGAAACTTCGAACGTTTCAGTTTTCGGCAGAACGGAGACGGACTTGAAAACGGCGGTAAAGAACGGGCAGGAGGGAAAGGCCGTGGACAGAAAAAATACTTCGTCAAAATCTCTGTTTATTGTGGTGACGCTTCTTTTTTCCATGATCAGCGTTTTGGTGATACTCCGGCTTCACGCCGCGCGGCTGGAAACTGTGCGGAACGATCTGGACAGACAGTACGCCAGCTTCGAGGCGGAGGAGCGGGAATTGAAGCTGATTTATTTCGAACTGGCTTCACCGACGAAAATTTACAGTTACTGCAAGGATATTCTGGGAATGAATAAGGCTCAGAACGTGGAGATGATCCGGATCACAGCGCCTCGCGTGGCCGCCGTCCCCGCTTCGAACCTGCGAAAAAACTGGCGTTCGAGCCTGTTCTCGCTTTTTGGTTTCACGGTGAACTGAGGTTTGCCGATTTTCAGACTTTATGAAAAGGCGTTATTTTTTTAGCCCGTGGCTGTTTTTTATTATACTTTTCTGCTTCGTGATCTGGAAGCTGGTCCAGTATCACTGTTCTCCGGATTCCCGTATTCAGACGCAGGCTCAGCAGCAGTACTGGAGCCGCGTCCCCGTAAAGACGAGCCGCGGATACGTACAGGATCTCCGCGGCAACATTCTCGCCCTTTCCCGTCCCGTGTCCAGTTTTTTCATCGATCCGGAATTTTGGTCTCCGTCGGATGCCCCGGCGCTGAAGGGATTGGTTCCGGATTCCGTGTACGAGAAAATATCCGGGCCTCTTACGGGGCGTTTCGTATGGCTGCTGCGAAGAGCCGACGCTCACACGACCCAAAAAATTCAGGCCCTCGATCTGAAGGGCGTCTATGAAATTCCGGAAAAAAAGAGAGAGTATCCCAACGGCTCTCTTCTGTCTCACGTTCTCGGATTTTGCGACATTGACGAAAAGGGGCAGGCGGGGCTGGAACTGGCCTGGGATTCCACCCTCAGCAATTCCCCTGGCTATACGATTCTGGTGCGCCGTTCCGGGGGGCAGGCGATAGAAGTGGGAGGAGCCCGGCCCGCGTACGCCGGCGAAGCGGGAGTTCCGGGCATTACCCTGACCGTTGATTCCCGGGTCCAGTACGTGGTGGAGAAACATCTCGACGAGGCTGCGCGGGAGCAGGGCGCGAAATGGGGTGCGGTTATCTGCATGAACCCCAACACGGGGGCGATTATTTCCATGGCGAGCTGGCCTGTATTCAACCCCAACAAACGTGAAGAGCTGAGCAACGGAAAACAGATCATCAACAACGCGGTGGCGCGCGCCTACGAGCCCGGCTCCACCTTCAAGCCGGTTTTTATGGGAATCGCTCTGGAGCAGGGGCTGGTGCGGACGAACGAGGTTTTCAACTGCCCTGTCCGGCTGAAAGTGGCAGACGGCTTCATTTCCGAGGCTTACGCCAAAGCCATGGGCCAAATTTCCACGGCGGAGCTTCTCATAAAATCCTCCAATGTGGGCATGGCGCAGATCGGCATCCGGTCCCGACCGCTGGATATGTATCGGACCCTGCTGGATTGGGGGTTTGGGAAGGTCAGCGACGTGGAGCTGAAGGGAACGGAAAAGGGGCTCCTCGCTTCACCTGGCCAGTGGAGTGGCGTCGTGCCCGCAAATATCGCCATCGGGCAGGGGCTGGCCGTAACGCCGCTGCAGCTCATCACGGCCATGGCGGCCGTGGTCAACGGAGGCAGACTCATGAGCCCCTGGCTGATTCAGGAGGTGGTGGACCCCACCGGAACGACGGCTTACCGGGGAAGTCCCAGGGTTATCCGCGAGGTGCTGACTCCCGAAACATCCCGATGGCTGCGCCGGGTGATGCGGGACACCGTTCTGCAGGGAACGGCCAGGCCGGCCAACAGCCCTGTCGTCGCCATCGCCGCGAAAACGGGGACGGCTCAGGTGGCAGAGAAGGGCAAGTACGTGAAGGGGCGTTACGTGTCGTCCTTTATTGGCTTTTGGCCCGCCGAAGACCCCCAGTATCTCATGCTGATCGTCATCGGCGAACCCTCCAGGGGAAAATATTACGGCGGGGAAATCGGCGGCCCTGTCTTCCGGAAAATCGTTGAGGAAATGGTGGATTTGGACGGTTTTCAAATCCCCGGGGGAGGAAGGACATGAAATTTTCGGCACTGACTGCAGCCCTGAGGCAGAAAAAATTTGATTTTTCCGTAAGCAATCCCGGAGGCCTGGATCCTCTTGTCAGCCATGTTTTCGTGGACAGCCGCAGGGTGACGCCCGGCTCAATTTTCTGCTGTATTCGGGGTGAGAAGTACGACGGACACGACTATATCCCCGTGGCTGCAGAGGCCGGAGCGGGCGCTCTCGTCTGCGAATCTCCGGTGGAAACGGAGCTTCCCGCCATCCTTGTAAAATCCACCCGGGAAATCATGGGAGAACTGGCGGCCGAAGTCTACGGACGACCCGCGGAAAAACTGCTGATGGCGGGGGTGACGGGCACCAACGGCAAGACCACCACCACCTACGTTCTGCGCAGTATTCTTCAGGCGGCGGGGATCAGAACCGGACTTCTGGGGACGGTGGTGGAAAGCGACGGCGTTCATGAGCGGGATGCGGAAAGAACCACTCCGGAAAGCTGCGATATTCAGCGGTTGCTGGCCTCCATGGTCAAAAACGGCTGCGGCGCCTGCGTGATGGAAACCTCTTCTCACGGCCTGATGATCGGGCGTCTGTACGGCTGCAGTTTCGACGTTTGCATTCTCACCAATCTCAATCCCGAACATTTGGATTTTCATAAAAATATGGAAAATTATTTCCAAGCCAAACGCCTTCTGTTTACCCGGTACGCGAAAAAGAAAGCGGTTCTGGCGGTCAACGGGGACGACGCCTGGGGGGCGCGTCTGATGAAGGAGTTTCCGGAGGCGAGGGGGTTTCGTTTCTCCGATGTGAGCGATTTGAAGCTCGACAGAGAGCATTCTTCCTTTACGGTTCAAATGAAGGGATTTGCCCCTCTTCGGCTTGAAAGTCCGCTGATTGGAAAATTCAACGTCTTCAACGTGCTGTCGGCGGTGACGGCCCTGAGAGGCGAAGTGGAGGACGAGGCGATCGTCAGGGGGCTGAAGGAGATGCCTCAGGTGCCCGGGCGTCTGGAAAAACACGGAATGTCCAACGGAGCCACCTGCATTATCGACTTCGCCCATACCCCCGAGGCGCTTCGCAACGTGCTGTCGGCGGTACGGGACTTTTCTCCTCATCGGGTGATTTCCATTTTTGGACACGGAGGGGGACGTTACGAGTCCAATCGCCCCGAGCTGGGAAAGATCGCTGCGTCTTTGGCGGACCTGATCATCGTGACCATGGACAACCCCCGCAACGAGGATCCGGCGGCGATTGCGGAAAGCATCGTGGAGGGCATCCTGGAGCAGGGCGGGGGAACCCGCTACAGGGTCATTCTGGACCGAAAGGAAGCGATTTTGACCGGACTCAGCATAGCGGGTTCGGGGGATGTGCTGGTTGTTTCCGGAAAAGGACCGGAGAAATTTCTGACGATTCGGGGAGAGAGAATCCCGTTCAACGACGCGGAAACGGTGGAAGAATGGGAAAGGCTGGCCCGCGGATAAAGCCGGGGAATATAAAATGGGATATGCGGTTGCAGCCGGAGTGCTGAGTTTTCTTCTGGAGGTTCTGCTGCAGGATATCTGGATTCGAGTGCAGCGAAAGCGGCGCGTGACCCAGCTTCAAAAGAGCTATGGCGTGGGCATCGACGTGGAGGTCAAGGCGGCCACTCCCATGATGGGAGGCGTCGTCTTCATGGTCGTGGCTCTGGCGGCCTGTCTGGTCAGGCGGGATTCGGAGTCGCTGTTTTTCTGGTCTCTGCCCGCGGGCTGTGGACTCATCGGGTTTATGGACGATCGTCTCAAGTTCGTCAACCGGTCCAGCGAGGGGTTCAGCAGCCTGAGAAAACTCGCAGCTCAGACCGTCGTCGCCCTGCTCTGGAGCCTTTGGGCCTTTTATCGAAAAGGGCTGTTTCTGTGGCCGGGTCTCGACTGCCCTCCCTGGGCAGCCGTTTCTCTGACGGTTTTGGCCGTGATTGGAATGATGAACGCGGTCAACATCACGGACGGATTGGACGGACTGGCGGGAGGGGCGTTTATGATTTCTCTTGTCGTTCTGGGAAATCTGGCGGCCCGGCCGGGGTTCGATTTTTCGTTTTTTGCCGTTCTTTTCGGCATGATAGGGGGATTTTTGCTGTGCAACGTCCACCCTGCGCTGACGTTTATGGGAGACACGGGTTCCCATTTTTTGGGTGGGGCGCTGGTGGCGCTGGCGATTCAGGGAGGTATCCTGCTGGGGCTTGCGGCGGCCGGTTTTATTTTCGGGCTGGAGCTTCTGTCCTCGGCCCTTCAAATTCTGGCCATCAGAAAATTCAAAAAGAAGATTTTCAGAATGGCGCCCCTGCATCACCATTTTCAGCTTATGGGATGGGATGAGACGACGGTGACCCTGCGTTTTTTGGTTTGCCACGCGTTGGGTTCCGCGTTTTTGGCGGGCCTGATCGTGATGGCCTCAAATTGGCTCGGGAAATAAAAATAAAAAGATAATAAAGAAAAAATATAAACAGACTGCGGGAAAATGAGGAAAAGGCTGATGGACAAAGAAGAAAACTGGAGTTCTCGAAGCGTTGCGGTAATAGGAGCGGGAGTCAGCGGCACTGCCCTGGCGCTTCTGGCTTCCCGTCTGGGAGCGAAGGTTTTCGTTTCGGAAGAGAAGGACGCCCTTTCCCGAAGCGCTCTTGAGGCCTTTGAAAAAGAGGGCGTGGCCTGGGAAACGGGAGGTCATTCCCCCCGGATTTTCGAGGCCGATGCCCTGCTGCTCAGTTCTGGTATCCCGCCCGACGCTCCCTGCGTGAAAGAGGCGGAGCGTCGGGGGATTCCTCTGATTGGAGAGCTGGATTTTGTGGTTCCCCATATCCGCGGGCAAATTGTGGGAGTGACGGGCAGCAACGGAAAAAGCACCCTGACGGCTCTTACGGGGCACCTTCTGAAAAAAGCGGGATTTAAAACGGCGACAGGGGGAAATCTGGGTACGGCCATGGCCCTTTTTACGGGAGAGAAATATGATTTCGTGGTTCTGGAACTCAGCAGCTTTCAGCTGGATCGCGCCCATAACCTGAAAAGCTCGGTGGCCGTCGTCACCAATCTGGCGCCTGACCACATCGACTGGCATGGCAGTTATGAAGCCTATGTGGCGGCCAAGGCCCGGATTCTTTCCCTGCAGGGGCCGGAAGGCCGGGGAATCGTTCAGGATCGGGACTGCGACGCCTTGGGAATACGCGATTTTGGAAGAACGGTGGTTCTGAACTGGGAGGAAAAACCGGCCCATCAGACCCTGGGGCAGATTTTCATGGGAGAGACCGCCGCCGTTGTGCGCATGGATGGGCGGGAAGAGCCTCTTTTCCGCTACGGGGATGTGACGCTTTTGGGGAAGCACAACATGGAAAACGTGGCGATGAGCCTGGTGGCGGCTCGATTCTGCGGTGCGGCCGTGTCCGGCGTCGGGGACGCTCTTTCCGATTTTCATCCGCTGCCCCACCGGTGCGAACTGGCCGGAAAAACGGGCGGCGTGACCTGGATCGACGACTCGAAGGGAACCAACGTGGCGGCCTCCATAACGGCCCTCACCTCCATCGAAGGGCGCAAGGTCGTCATTCTGGGAGGAAAGGGAAAAGGCGAGGACTACAGGCCCCTGGCGGAAGCGGTGGTTCGGGAGGCCGACGCCGCCATCGTCCTGGGAGCCGAAAAGAAGAACATTCAAAAGGCTCTGAAAGACGCGGGGTATACCGCAGTGCGGGAGGTCGCCGACATGGAAGAGGCCGTAAGGACGGCAAGGGAGCTGGCCCGGCCCGGAATGGTGGTTCTTCTGTCTCCCGCCTGCACGAGTTGGGACATGTATCCGAATTACGGAAAGAGGGGCGAACATTTCTGCTCGCTCGTCCGCGCCCTGCAGGAATGATTCATGGCTGAACCGCGCGAAGGACAGCACGTTCAGCAGAGATTCTGGCTTTTGTGGATGATCCCCATGCTGCTGAGTCTGATGGGGATTGTCATGATCGCCTCTCTGACTTCCCGTGGCGGAAAAGAAGGTTATGGACTGACCCTCCGTCAGATCCATTTTTTGGGGATCGGTTTTTTCTTCATGTGCTGCTGTTATCTTACGCCTCTGCGCCTGGTCAGAAATATGAGCGGTTTTTTGTGGCTGGCGGCGGTACTCATGGTTTTCGCCACTCTGATCCCGGGGATAGGGGTTCGAGTGGGAGGCGCGCGTCGATGGCTGAATCTGGGTTTTGTTCAGTTTCAGCCTCTGGAGCTTCTGACCGTCGCCGTCCCCCTTTTTCTGGCGGACCGGCTGGAGGTCTCCAGACGCGAAAACATTCAGGGATTTTTCAGGCCCTCCTTTCTGCTGGCGCTGCTCTCCTCCCTCCCTCTTTATCTGCAGCCGAACATGGGAGGCATTGTTCTGGTGTTCGCGATCTGCATGTCGATGCACGTGGTGGCCCGGGGATGGAAATATCCTCTTTTGGGAGGGATGCTTCTGCTGGGGGTTTTTGTGGCGATGATCTTTCTGGAGCCCTATCGCATGAGGCGGCTGCTGGCGTTTCTCGATCCCTGGGAGGACCCCATGGGCAAGGGTTTTCAGATTATTCAGGGACTTGTGGCCTTCAGCAACGGAGGCATTCTGGGGGTGGGGGTTGGAAAGGGCCTTCAGAAAATGAACTACCTGCCCGCGGCCCACACGGACTACATTTTTCCCGCCATCGGCGAGGAATTCGGTCTGGTGGGGACGGCGGGCGTCATGCTGTTCTATGCCCTCTGGACCTGGAAATCCTGGCGCCTGTACCGCCGCGCCGACAGTTTGTACGCGTCGGTCCTGATATGGGGTCTGACGGCGTCGATTCTCTTTCCCATGTTCGTCAACGTGGGCGGGGTCATGAAGCTGATGCCCCTGACGGGCGTTCCTCTGCCGTTTGTGAGCGCGGGAGGCAGCGCCCTCGTCTTCATGTGGATAAAGGTGGGGTTTCTCATGCGCCTCGCCCGGGAGATCAACGCCCGGTCGGCGTCAGGGGCTTCATCGGGTGAGCGGGCCGCGAAATCATGAACGCCGGGGCGTCCGACGGAGCGAGAACGGTTCTGATTGTGGCAGGGGGCACGGGAGGGCATATTTTTCCGGCGCTGGCCTTTCGGCAGTGGATCGAAAGGGAGCGCAAAGCGGAACGGATAACCTGTCTTTCGGGCAGTCGTCCCCTGGAGGCGGAAATTTACGCTTCCCGGGGCGTCGTTCCGGAACGGCTGTTTTTGTCCGGCTCCCCTCTGGGAAGTTCTTCCATTCTGAAAAATCTTTGGCGGGTTCTGGAGTTTTTTCTCGCTTTTTTCCGCGCGGGGAGGTTGATGCGGCGTCTGCGTCCGGACCGCTGCTATCTTTTTGGCGGGTATATTTCTCTTGCTCCGCTGCTCTGGTGCCGGATACTGAAAATCCCGACGGTCATTCACGAACAGAACGCCTGCGCGGGGAAGGCGACGCGTCTCGCCTCCCGGATGGGGGTTCCGGTGGCGGCGGGCTGGAAGGAGTGCAGAGGGCTGAAGGTTCCCTTTGTCACAACGGGAATTCCCGTCCGCCGCTTTTCCTGGATGAACCGGCGGGACGCCGCCCGGGCCCTGGGGATCGAGGTTCAGGAGGACGATCTGGTGATCGGGGTGATCGGAGGTTCTCTCAGCAGCGCCGCTCTGAACGCCCTGTCGGAAAAACTTTTCCGCTCCAGGAAGGAGACTTCCCCGGAAAAACTCAGACCTCTCGTTTTTGCCATTCTTGGAGACAGCTCCGGTCCCGTGCCCGGCGCTTCCGTTCATTTTCTGGGGCGGCGATGGGATATGTCTCCTTTTTATTCTCTCGTGGATGCCGTGATTTGCAGGTCCGGCGCGTCGACCCTGGCCGAGCTCGCTCTGTATGGCATTCCGGCCCTTACGATTCCCTGGAAGGACGCGGCGGACGGTCATCAGGAGGCGAACGCCCGATGTTTCGCCGCGATAAGCGAAAATCTCGTCTGGTACGAAGAGGAAAATACCGGTCCGGAGGATGCCTTCTCGAAACTGCTGACCCTGTGCCTTCGAAAAAAAACGCCGAGAGGAGAAATTTCCGCTGACGACAGAGCCTCCCGTACACTGTGGAAAATGGGAACGGAACTTTGAGGCGGGGATTTTTTCGCTCTGGTATAATGCCCATGATATTCAACCCGTGACGAATCGGGATTCAGATCGTTCATGGGGTTCAGGCTGTTCACGGAGGGAATTGTTTTTTTATGCGTGAAGTGAGGGAACTGGAAGGAGTACAACGAATTCATCTCATAGGTATCGGCGGGTCGGGTATGAGCGCCCTCGCCCTGATTCTGGCGGGAGCGGGTTTCGACGTCAGCGGTTGCGACCTGGCCCGAAGCGAATATATGGCGACGCTGGAGAAACATGGAATCCGGTGCGCCGCGGGACATTCATCCTCTCATATCGAAGACCTTTCCCCCCAGTTCGTGGCTTACAGCAGCGCGATCAAACCGGAACACGAAGAGCTTGCGGCCGCCCGAAAACGGGGCGTAAGAACGGAGTGCCGGGGAAAGCTTCTGAGCTGGCTGTTCAACGCCTCCCGGGGGATAGGCGTGGCGGGAGCCCATGGCAAATCCACGACTTCCTCCATGATCGGCATGATTCTGGAACGGGCGGGCCGCAACCCCACTTTGGCCGTGGGGGCGGAAATTCGTGACATCGGGATAAACGCCCGGTACGGCGGCGACCTGTTTGTGGCGGAAATTGACGAAAGCGACGGTTCCTTCGAATTTTTCAGACCGGCGGTGACGGCGATAACGAACGTGGACTGGGATCATGTCAATTATTTTCAGACGAAAGAGGCCCTTCTTGAGGCGTTTACGCGCTTCGCTCTTGGACGAAAGCCGGGAACCCCCCTGGTGGTCTGCGCGGAGGACGAGGGAACCCAGTCTCTGATGGACTCCGTCGAAAAGGCGAACCCACGGGAAAAAGGGTGTTTCGTTACCTGCGGCTGGGGAAAATGCTGGAGTTGGGGAGCTTTTGACGTATGGCGCAAAAAGGGCGGCGGCGTCGTTTTTTCCGTGGCCAGAGAGGGCAGGGACTGGGGACGGGTGGAGCTGAACGTTTCCGGAGACCATAACATCATGAACGCTCTGGTGGCCTGCGCGGTCACGTCGCTGCTGGACGTTCCTTCCGCGGAAATTCTTCGGGCCCTGCGGGACTTCAGCGGCGCCCGTCACCGCCTTCAGAAAACGGGAGAGAAAAAAATCGGAGAAGCGGGAATCGTGGAGGTCCTGGATGATTACGGCCACCACCCGGCGGAAATTCTGGCGACCCTCTCCACCCTGCGGGACATTTATCCGGACCGGCGTCTGGTGGTGGTGTTTCAGCCCCATCGCTACACCCGTACCGCCGTTTTTTACAGGCAGATCGCCTCCTCTCTGGAGGAGGCGGATGTAACGGTGCTGCTTCCCGTGTATTCGGCGGGAGAGACACCCTCGTCTCCGGTTTCGTCCCGGGATATTTTCGAAATCATGGAGAACGACGGGCGGCGCTGCTTCCTTTGCCGCGACGGAGAAGAGGCGCTGGAGCGTCTGGATGAGGTTCTTTCCGGCGGAGACGTTCTGCTGACGCTGGGAGCGGGGAATGTCTCGCGCCTGGGGGAGGCTTATCTGAAAGCTCCGCTTAAAAACAAGAGTGCGCTTTCTTAAAGATGCTCTTTAGATTATAATCATTATGATATAAACGGGAACAGGTCATGTTGTGGAAAAAGAAACTGAAGGGCGTTTTGTCCTGCGCTTTTGAGGAAAACAGGGATCTTTCCCCGTTGTCTGCGTTGGGAGTGGGCGGCAGAGCGGAAGTTTTTGCGGAGCCCTCAAGGGTGGAAGATATTTGCGCCCTGTTTCGCCTGCGGAAAGAGACGGGTTTTCCTCTTTATATATTGGGCGGGGGGACAAACGTCGTTTTTGCGGACGGAGATCTGGAGGGCCTGGTGCTTTCGACTCGGGGCCTGAAGGAGACGACGCGGGTTTTGGGTGAAGATCCTCTTGAGACCCTGGTGAGCGTGGATGCCGGTTATCTCCTGCCTTGTCTTGTGCGGGAAACGGTTCTGGAAGGGCTTTCGGGGCTGGAGTTCGCTTTTGGCATTCCCGGCACCGTGGGAGGGGCCGTGGCGGGCAACGCCGGAGCCGGAGGACGAAGCGCCGCCGAGCTTCTTGAAGAGGTCGTGACCCTTGAAAACGACGGAGAGATCAAAAAATGGAAGCGGGCGGATTTTCACTACGCGTATCGTCATTTTTCTCTGACGGCTCCCGACCGCCTGATTCTGCGCTGTAAATTGAGACTGAAAAGCGCGCCGCGGGCGGAAATCGAGGATACCCTTGCGCGGTTTCGGAGCGTGAGGTCAGGTCAGCCTCATGGAGAGAGAAGCGCGGGATGCGCCTTTAAAAATCCGCCGGGAGACGCCGCGGGACGAATGCTGGACGTCTGCGGCTGCAAGGGGATGAGAGTGGGAGGCGCCGTTGTTTCCGACTCTCACGCGAACTTTATTTTAAATGCAAATAATGCCAGAGGAGAGGATATTTTCCGACTGGTGGAGTTATGTCGTGATATAGTATTTCAGAAGACGGGCGTCTGTCTGGAGCCCGAAATAAAATTTATGGGATTTTCTGAAAATATCGAAATGACCTGAAATGAGTTTCAGCGGTTTTGAGGAAATTCAGAAAGCAGAGCCTGCACAGCTTTTGGCAGGAGGTAACGTTTTGTGGTTTCCAAGAAGTTTCACTGGGTCAGGATAGCGTTATGTACGATGTTGCTGGGAAGTGTGTGGCGTCTGAACGAGTATTATATGTGGATGTCGCTTGGTGAATATTCTGTTGTGACGGCGGATCCGTTTCTGGAAAAGCGTTTTTGGAGCGTTTTTCCGGAGGAGTGTCTTCGTTTTTGGCCGTTGCTTCCAGGGAAGCTGGAGAAGGTCGCTTCTTTTTTTGAAAAAGCGCTTCCGGTGACAGTTCGGACCCGAATGACAGGGTTGGGGAGATTTTCGACAAGCATGGATTTGCTTTCTCCGTGGCTGTCGATTGAATGGGACGATCAGATCTGGTGCGTGTCCAGAGAAGGGCGAATGTGGAACACATCCGACGAGGATATGAAGCTGACGGGGCTGAAAATTCCTCAAAAACCTCTGTGGCGCGTGGCGTCTTCCGATGTTTCGGAGGCGGCTCGGGCCCCTCTTCCCCGGGGAGTGTTTCCTTCTTTTTTCCCGCTGGAGACGATAAGGGGATTTCTGGAGGGGTTCGAGAAGGCGTCGTGGTTTGCAAATGTGGAAGAGATTGTCCTGGAGCACAGAGGGGGCGCCGTTCTTTTCAGAGTGCGATACGTCCGTGAAAAACGACGGTTTACGATTTTGATTCAGGCGGACCGGAGCGGCTGGCAGGAGTTGAACAGGGCGCTGGAGCATATTCTGGAGCGACTGTTGCAGGAAGGCGGGAATCATCTGATTGACGCCACCTACAGGGACAGAATCGTGGTCAGAAGCCTGTCGGCAGGCGCGGGAGAAGGGAGTTAGAAACAATTGTTCAGGGATCCGAATACCTTAGTAGGACTTGGCGTCGGGACTACCAAGATCGCTGTGATCGTGGCGGAAAGGGATCCCCGTATGCGCGATGCGGCTCAGGTGATAGGTATAAGGTCTGCCCCTTCTCAGGGGATACGCAAGGGACTGATCGTCAACCTGGAGCAGGCGATTCGCTCCGTGCGGAACGCCGTCCGGGATACCGAGAACATGGTGGGCTTCAAGCTGAACCAGGCCATGGTATCCTTCAACGCCAGCGACGTGGAAAGCGTGATGACCGGAGGAATGGTCTCTCTGGGGCGGAACCCCCGGCCGGTGGCGGTGGACGATGTGGAGCGCGTCATAGAGGCGGCTCAGAGCGAGCTCTCCATTCCCGCGAACAAGGTTCCTCTCCACACGATTCCGGTGCGATATTCCATCGACGGAAATTTTGGAATCGACGATCCCCGGGGAATGACGGGTATGCGTCTGGAGATGGAGCTGCAGACCGTGACCGTCCCTCTGCCCTGCGTCAACAACGTGGTAAACTGCGTGGAAAGGGCCGGCATCGAGGTGGAAGGTCTGGTGCTGAAACCCGTTGCCTCGGCCCTGGGAGCTCTGACGGAGGAAGAGATGCGGGTGGGAGTCATCTCGCTCTGCATTGGCGGCGGGACCACGGGCCTCACGTTTTACCGGGAGGGACGCCCGATCAAGGTGGGGATCATCCCCATCGGCGGCGACCACATCACCAACGATCTGGCCACCGTTCTTCGCCTTCCTCTGAACAAGGCGGAGGACCTGAAGAGACGTCTTTTTATGCCCGACTCGCCCTCTTCGCCGGAGACGAAAGACTCCATCGAAAACAGCGTGGACACGGAAGAAGTGGTGGAGGTTATCAGCTGCCGGCTTGAAGAATTGTTCGCGGAACACGTGCAGGCCCTCATTCCCGAGGGAGATCCCCGCCTCTTTCCGGGGGGCATTGTCCTGTCGGGAGGAGTCGCGAAGACGGCGGGAATCGACACGCTTCTCGGGGATATTTTCAAGATGCCGGTTCGTATCGCGGATCCCCTGGATTATTATCAAATGCCTCCGGGCTGTAACGACACCAGCTATATTAACGCGACGGGCATTATACGTTATATTTTGAGCAAGGAGCGCAATCCTTACAGTTTTATCGACCCTCCGGTGTCGCAGTTGTGCTCCGGCGTGCATATCAGGCGCTCAATCGGCGCAAGGGAAGATGACTACGAGTCACCGAGGCCGAAAAACAGGGGAGGGCCCAACATGAAAAATATATGGGAGACGTTCAAAGAGTCTCTGAAGGAGCTCTTTTAAATGACAGGGCGGGTGCTTTGTCCTTTCGTGCGGGGGGTCAGGTAGATATGGGTCAGGATCAGGTTTTTCATGTTCCCGATACGTTCAAACAGCGAGAGCATATTGTTGTTATCGGAGTAGGCGGCGGCGGCGGCAACGCTCTCAACCACATTATCGAGAGCGGAGTCGAAGGCGTGGACTTTGTCGCCGCGAATACGGACGCAAGAGCCCTGAACCTGAACATGGCTCCCCACAAAATTATTTTGGGAGAAAAGCTGACCCGGGGGCGAGGCGCGGGAGCGGATCCTCTGGTGGGAATGGACGCCGCCAAGGAGTCCATCGACCGGATACGGGAATATGTCAGCGGAGCCGACATGGTTTTCGTGACGGCGGGCATGGGCGGAGGAACGGGTACCGGAGCCGCCCCCATCATCGCCGAGACGGCGAAGGAAATGGGTGTTCTCGTGGTGGGAGTCGTCACCACGCCCTTCAGCTTCGAAATGAAAAAACGTTACAAGGTAGCTCAGGAGGGGATCGCCAAGCTGAAGGAAAAAGTCGACGCCCTTCTGGTGGTTGAAAATGATAACCTTTTGAAACTGGTGGAAAAGAACACGAAGACCACCGACGCCTACAAGATGGCGGACGAAGTGCTGCGTCAGGCCGTTCAGGGCGTGACGGATCTCATTCTGAATCCGGGGACGATCAACGTGGACTTCGCGGACGTCAGGACCGTCATGAAAAACGCGGGGTCCGCGATCATGGGAATTGGCGTCGGCGAGGGTGAAAACAGGGCTGAACTGGCGGCTCAGGCCGCGGTTCGGTCGCCGCTCATGTCCGTTTCCATGAAGGGAGCCAAGGGCGTCCTTTTCAACGTCACCACGGGGCCGGACGCCACTCTGGCCGAAATGACCCACGCGGCTGAGATCATCAACAAAATGGCCGACGAAGACGCCATGGTCATCTGGGGACACTGCATCGACGAAAACGCGGGAGGGGCCATACGCATCACGGTTCTCGCCACAGGGTTCGACGAGGCGGCCTCTCCGGCAAAGTCCGGACCTCAGGACCGGCGTCAGGACAATGAGCTTCCGAGGGTCCGCCTGACGACGCGCAGGGACAGCACGCTCCTCACCGAGGCGGATGTGGTGCCCTCCTCCGGGGAGGACATCTTCGACGGGATGACCAAAACAGCTTTCGATCAGCCCGCGATTTACAGAAAACGACAAAAATAGTTCGAGAAATATTTTTATTCGCGCACCGGCCGCAACGCCGAATTTTTCAGGAAAGGAGAGCTGGAGGTGCCGCTGAGAGGAACCAGACGTTTTAAATCCAGAGGTTTTGTCGTGTCTTTTGGCGACATTATGCTTCCTGTGGTGGGTATTGTGGCGGCGGGAGTCCTGTTTGTGGCGGGAAGGCTCTTTTTCCTGTCCGCGCCGCAGGGTAACCGGTCGGAGCTGCCGGTGATCTCCGTTTCTCCTTCCGGTTCCGTTTTGCCTGAAACCCGGCCCGCTCAGGCGGAGCCCGTTCCGACATCTCCCGTCCGGGAAGGGAGGGTCACGTCGGACAATCCCGCCCCTGCCGCGGGCAGCGCCGTTCCCCAAAAGCGGGTGCTGACGACGGGGTTGGACGTGCTGGCGGTTCCCTACGACGGAAAGTCGTCCTCCCAGGGTTCTTCCGGGGGGCCGGCGGATAAGAGCGACGCGGGAAAACAAACGGATAATTCCTCACAGCCCGCCTCGGGACGGGAACCTCCCAAAGGAAGAGGACAGGCGGTGAAGGTTCTGGCTCCCAGGGAGTCCCAGACGAAAAAAGAGCCGACTGCTCCAACCGGAGAAACCCCCAAAAATCCTCGTGTTGCCCAACAGTCTGCACCTAAGCCCAATACAACGCCTGAAAAAAAAGAACCGCCTAAAAATTCCTGGAGAGTGCAGGTTGGAGCTTTTTCCACGCCTGCAGCTGCGGCGGCTGTAGCACAGGAACTCAGCCGGGCGGGATACGAGCCCATCGTGCTTCACGGAAAACTGAATCGCGTCATGGTCCAGGCCGGCTCCACGAGAGCGGAGGCGCTGGCTCAGGCGGCCAAAATGGGCAAATCCGGATTTCGGGGTGCTTTTATCGTTCCGCCAAGGTCATGAACGAGAACCTGAAAAATTCCATGAGTGATTCTTTCGTCGAACTGGAAGAACTCATTGCGAAACACGCCTCGCCGGGGATACGACCGGGGCTGGATCGCATAATGCGGCTTTTGTCTCTTTTGGGCGACCCCCAGGGCGCATATCCCGCGGTCCACGTGGTGGGAACCAACGGCAAGGGTTCCACCTGCGCCATGCTGAATTCCGTGTTTCGGGAGGCCGGACGCAGAACCGCCCTGTATACCAGTCCCCATCTGGAAAGCCCGGGAGAACGCCTTTTGATCGACGGTCGCCCTCTGAGCCCCATCCGCTGGAAGACGGCGGCGGAAAGGGTTCTGAGGGCTCTGAGTGCGGATTCGACGCTGCGTTCGGACCCGCCTTCGTACTTTGAGCTGGTGACGGCGATGGCCTTCCTGCTGGCGGCTGAGGAGAAAACCGAAATCGCGGTGATCGAGGCCGGCCTGGGCGGACGCCTCGACGCGACGAATCTGCTGTCGAACGTGGTCTGCTCCGTTATTTGTTCGATTTCCATGGATCACACCGAGTATCTGGGGGATACCCTTGAAAAAATAGCGGCAGAGAAATTTGCCGTGGTGCGCGGGGGAACTCCCGCCTGCTTTCTTGGAGACCGGACGGAGCTGATCCCGCTCTTTGAGGAATTTTGCGCACGGGTTGGGGCTTTTCCCTTCATCGTGGGAAGAGACGCTCTTGTGAGCCCGGCGGAGCTGTCGGAGGAGGGGTGCGTTTTCGATTTTTCCGCCTCCGGACTGAATCTGCCGAAGGTGCGGACGGGCCTGATCGGAGGGTATCAGGTTTCCAACGCGGCCCTTGCGCTTTTGACGCTTTCCCGCCTGAGAGAGCGATTTCCCTGGCTTTCGGAGTCCGTGATTCGAGCGGGGCTGCAAAAGGCCCGCTGGCCGGGACGCTTCGAAATCCTGTCCTGTGACGGAGAACGCCCGATTCTCGTTCTGGATGGCGGGCACAACCCGGATGGAGTGGAAAAATTCGCCGAAAGCCTCGCTTCGCTGTGGGGCGATAAAAAGATCGGCATTGTCTACGGCGTGATGAAGGACAAGGATTATCCCGCCTGTCTTGGCATCCTGAACGGGCTGAAGGAGAAAGGCTCGGCTCCGGCCCTGTACGCGACCTGTGTTCCCGGAATGGAGCGCAGCCTGAAGCCCGGCGCTTTGGCCGAATATGCCCGTCAGATGTCCTGGCGCAACGAGGTTGACGCGTACGATGACCCTCTCGATGCCATTGACCGGGCCCGGGAAGAAAACGACGTGGTGGTGGTTTGCGGCAGTCTCTACCTGATCGGCTGGGTGCGCCCGAGGCTTCGTTCGGGTGGGGACCCCACCGCCTGGCGGGTGATTGCGGAATGAAAGGTTTTGTCGAAGAACAGGCCGGCGGACAGAGGTGGCTGAGGCTGCTCCCTCCGGAAGGCGCGCCCGTTGCGGATATACGTCTTTTTCTGAGGGGAGAACTGCTCGACGGGGCTGAGGGACGCGCCCTCCCCATGCGAAAGCGTTTGATTCCCCTGTTGGGGGAGGAGTTTCCCATGATCGCTCCCCGTCAGATGCACGGCGTGACGATACTGGACTCCATCCCGGAAAATACGGCGGGCGATGGAGACGGTATCTTACTGGACGCGTACGATATGGAGGCATCGCTGCGCTTTGCCGACTGCGCCCCCGTGGTGGTGGCTCCGGCAGCTTCCGGCGAAGGCGGAAACGAACGGGGAAATAAACCCTGGGTGCTGCTGATGCATTCCGGTTACAGGGGAACGGTGCAGAACATCGTGAAGGCGGGGTTGGATGCGGTGCGGCGGCGTTACGGCAGTTCCGCGGTGGAGTCGTCCTGGGCCTGGGTGGGACCCTGTATCGGAGGCGCGAATTACCCCAGAGATCGGGAAGAGTGGACGGAACGGGGCCTTGGCGCTTTTCATCCGGAAAACGTTCGCCCGGGGAGCGTTGGGACCGGAGCCGAAAAGCGGGAAAAAATTTTTTTCGACATCGCGGGCGAGCTGCGGCTTCAGCTCCGTGAGGCCGGAATTGCCGAAGATCGCATTTTTCTTTCGGGAATGGATACGTTTCTGTGCAAAGACCGCTGTTATTCCTGGAGGGGCGGAGATTCCAAAGACCGGATGTTTCTCTGGTGCAGGCTCACGCCGCCGGAACGTTGAATCATAAGCACAGTTTTTATGCCCGATTCTCACATCAAAATTTTCATATCAAAATTCTCGTGCCAAAATTTTTATAATCATAGTTTTCATCCCATAGTGTTTATACCAATTTGCTTTCAACCGAGCGTTAATGAAGAAGTTAATGTTTGAATATCACTGCTTTTAGCTATTCTAACTTTAGGCCTTTTATTTCAAATTGGTATTATACCAAAATCACATGCCACAAAAGAAAAAGTCAAAGGGATAAGATTTTATGGAACAAATCGAATTTACATGACATCTGGATACAACCGGGACGAAAGGTGACGAGAATGGATTTTAAACGAGCAGGGGTTATTGGAGTTGGGCATTTGGGGCAGCATCACGCGCGCGTCTACACGGAATTGCTGGAGGCTCGTCTGGTGGGAGTGGTGGATGTCGACGAAAACCGCGCTCATTCCATAGGGGAAAATCTGGGAGTTCCCTGTTATACGAGTATGGGAGAGCTCATCGAATCCCAGCATCCCGACGCCCTGTCCATCGTGGTTCCCACGAGTCAGCACTACGCGGTGGCAGGGGAGGCCCTGGAGAGGGGCATTCATGTTCTGGTGGAAAAACCCGTTACGACACGACCCAGTGAGGCGGAAGATCTGCTCAGGCTGGCGGACCGCAACAACCTCGTTTTGCAGGTGGGACATATCGAGCGTTTCAACAGCGCGATCCGTCACATCTCTCAAACCGTTCACGATCCCTTTTATATCGAATCCAAACGCATCGGCCCCTTCTCTCCCCGCATCGGAGACGTGGGTGTTGTGCTCGATCTGATGATTCACGACATCGACATCATTCTTTCCCTTGTCCCCTCGGAAATTCAGCGCATTGCCGCCACGGGACGCTGTATCTACACGGAGCACGAGGATATCGCCGACGCTCAGATCACCTTCGAAAATGGAGCGATGGCGCATATTCTGGTCAGTCGGGTGTCGGAAAAGAGAATGCGTCAGCTGGATATTATGGAACGGGAACGTCACATCACCGTCAACTACGAAACCCAGGACGTGCAGCTGCATCGCTGCGTCCGCGACGGCATGGGCGTGACCGAGATACTGGAGCGTCCCGTTTTTCCGAAAAGCGAACCTCTCAAGCTGGAACTGGCGCATTTCATCAGCTGCATTCGTGAAAAACGGCAGCCTCTGGTGGGTATTCGCGACGGTAAACGCGCGCTGGAAGTGGCTATTGAGGTCCTGCGTCAGATTCACGACCCCACCCCCAGGCAGGAGATCCACTGCGCCTGAAAAGAAAAAACAAAAGGCCCCTCCAAGGCGAGGGGCTTTTCTTTTTCTATTGTTTAACTTTTAGGCCTTTTACTTCAAATTGGTATCAGTCCGCACGGCCGATGACGAGATCCTTTACGATCGTTCCGTTGACGATGTGGTCGGACACGATTCGGGCCGCATCGGCAGGGGTCACACGTCCGTAGGTGATGCGGGAAGCCCCCTCCCGGATGACGTCCACGAGAGGTTCCTGCTGGCACATTCCGATACAGCCCGTGGTCTCCACGGAGACGTTGTTGAGAGATCTCTTCTGAAGCTCTTCCATGATCGCCTGCATGACGGTGCGCGCACCGGCGGCAATGCCACAGGTCCCCAAACCGACGATAACGCGGGTTCTGCCTTCGCTTCGAGCGGCGGTCTGATCCGAGGCGCTTTCCTTTATTTTACGAAGGTCGGCAAGGCTTGTAATTTTGGGCATTCTATACCCCTCCCCCAATTCAGAAAATTTTTCGACGCTTCCACGCTTATTTTAACACAGCGCGTAAACCATGAGAACATGAAACGCCGAGAGGTTTCGAGAGCATTTCTGGTGGGCCCGGCGAGATCTGCTATAATGATCGCTACGTATATGGTAGCAATATTCCAACGAATTTGGTCGTTATTGGGGGCAGACTATGGACATGACGGACAAACTGACGATACTGGCGGATGCGGCGAAGTACGATGTTTCCTGTTCGTCGAGCGGATCGAAGCGCTCCAACACTCCGGGAGGGCTTGGAAACGCGTACAGCGCCGGAATCTGCCACACCTGGACGGACGACGGCCGATGCGTGTCTCTTCTTAAGATGCTGCTCACCAACGACTGTATTTACGACTGCGCCTACTGCGTCAACAGGCGCAGCAACGATCGCCCGAGGGCGACCTTTACGCCGAGAGAAGTGGCGGAGCTCACCATCGGGTTCTACCGTCGAAACTGCATCGAGGGGCTCTTTCTGAGTTCCGGTGTTCGCCGGACCCCCGACGATACGATGATGGACCTGATTCGGGCCATTCACATTTTGCGCGTTGAATACCGCTTCAACGGCTACGTTCACGCCAAGACGATTCCCGGTTCGTCTCCGGAGCTGATTGAACGGCTGGGGCGGCTGGCGGATCGCATTAGCGTCAACATCGAACTGCCCACGGAGGAAAGCCTGGCGCTTCTTGCCCCCCAGAAAACGAAGCAGGCTATTTTTACGCCCATGCGCTTTATCAGCGGACGCATAGAAGAACGCGCACAGGAAAAGCGACTGGCCCTGCGGGCGCCGCGATTCGCTCCGGCCGGCCAGACCACCCAGATCATTATCGGCGCGACGCCGGAGACGGATCGGAGCATTCTGCGCCTGTCTGAGGGGCTTTATGGAAAACTGGGGCTGAAACGGGTCTATTATTCCGCCTATCTGCCCGTCAACGAGGGCAGGAATTTACCCGCCCTGAACACGGCGCCGCCTCTTTTGCGGGAACATCGCCTTTATCAGGCGGACTGGCTTTTGCGCTTTTACGGGTTCAACGCGGAGGAAATTCTCGACGAACGGCAGTCCTCCCTGGACGGGGAACTGGATCCCAAAACGGCCTGGGCGCTGCGCAACATGCATTTTTTCCCCGTGGACGTCAATCGCGCGGACTACGAACGCCTCCTGCGCGTTCCCGGCATCGGGGTGAAGTCCGCAAGGCGCATCGTTGTGGCGCGCCGGGCCCGACGGCTGCGGCACGAAGACCTGAAGCGGCTGGGCGTCGTAATGAAGCGCGCCGCGCATTTTCTGACCTGCGACGGGCGGATCGGGAAAACGGACGAACGAATCGCGTCCTCCCTGGAGCGGCTGCGTTTTCTGCTGGCGGACCGGCCCATCGACCGGCAGCTTCTCCTGCCCTTCGGCGCGTCGGAAGAGGCGGTTTCATGACCTACATTTACGATGGCACCTGGGATGGTCTGATGTGTCTGGTCTACAGAACAGCGGAGGACGGACTCGTTCCGGAGGGGATTTTTCGTGAAAAAACGATGGAGCAGAGGGTTTTGTTCGAAACGACCCGTATCGAAAACGATTCGGCCCTGGCGGAGGCGACTGCCGCCCTTCTGAAGAAACGGGTTTCCGGTCCGATGTGGGCTGACATCTGGTTCGCTCTGCTTTCGGACGACAGCGGCATCGATATGGCTTTGTGGCATGTGCTGGAGCGTTCCTGGGCTATGGGGCGCAGGGCGGCTTCCGACCTGGCCGATCCCTGTATCGACGCCGTGCGCCGCGCGGCCCGACGGACGGGAGGAGAGTATGACAAATATCTTGGTCTGACCCGCTTCAGGGACACGGGCGGCATTTTATACGCGGAGGTGGAACCGGACTGCGACCTCCTGCCTCTTTTGGGACGGCACTTCGCGAAACGTCTGTCCGACCGGGGATGGGTGATTCACGACCTGCGCCGCGGGCGAGCGGCGATTTACGATGGATCGGGCTGGTACGTGGCGGACATGGAGCTTTCGCGGACTCCGCGGAACGGGCCGGACGAAGAAGTTTTTCAGGAGCTCTGGCGCGGGTTCTATCGCGCCACAACCACGCGGGAACGCCTGAATTACAAATGCCAGCGCAACCACATGCCCCGAAAATACTGGAAGCACCTCACAGAAAATCCCGGTGAGCTGAACGGAAAACCGCTGGTTTGA